>JAGWBW010000218.1:604-8348 GCA_021295695.1 Candidatus Latescibacterota bacterium | reverse complement strand
GGCTTACACCCTGCCGCGATGACGGCGCTGTTGATAGAGGTGATTGATGAGTAAGGTTAATTCTTTTCTTTCCTGGCATGAGATGATTATGAATATTCGGATAGATAGTTTCTTGTGGCGGATGTATTGTATCGGTGTTTTATGTCTGATCCCATTCGGACCTGCCTTTGCCGAAGACCCGGACCTGGACGCTATTTATCTCAAAGCGCAGGCTCTCGGGCGAAAAACCCTGATCAGAGAAGCCCTCAACACACTAAACAAGGCAGTACCGAGTTCTGCGGACTCCACCCTGCTACTCGCCCGTATCGGCCACCTCTATCTCCGGCTACAACTGCCCGACAGCGCCGAAACCGCATTTGAGCGGTCGCTAAAAAACGACCCGCATCAGGCAGAAAGCCACCTGGGATTGGGACGCGTTCTTCTGGAATACCGCAACAAACTCAAGCGCGCAACCTCCCACCTCAAACAGGCGATACAGGCCGACGCCAACCGCGCTGAAAACTACGAAGTCCTCGGCAGAACCCATCTGGCGCGCAGAAAAGAAAAAGACGCCATGGAAGCGGCAAACAAAGCTCTTCAAATCAATCCCCGCTATGGGCCAGCTCACCTGCTGCTGGCGCGCCTTTATCGCAAAAAAGGCGATATCCCCCAGGCACTATCCCACTACAACACCTACCTGTCCCACGGCGCACAGGACGAAACCCCCGCACTTGAATTTGCCCTTGAATTTTTGACCGAAAAACGCTACAACATCGTAACCGAGATTGCTTCGCGCATGACCGATGCGCGAAGACTGCCATTATTGGCACAAGTACTTCTGGCCTCGCGGCGTTACGAAGACGCCCTATCCCTATTTCAAAAATATCTGGACACCCTATCTCAACGAGAAAAATCAATCTATGAAGATATTTCTCTGATCGCCACCCCGGAAGAAATCGCATCATATCGTGTGATTCCGGACGAAGACAGAGACGCTTTTCTGAACGCCTTCTGGATCCGCAAAGACCCCTTTGGCACAACCGGCGGAAGCCAGAGACGCGCGGAACACTACCGCCGCGTCTGGCATGCGCGGACCTTTTTCGGGCGTTACAAATACCCCTTTGACCAGCGGGGCGAAATCTATATTCGATACGGAGAGCCAGATTACCGCTCAACCTGGCGAGAACCAAATGCCAGGGTACCCATTCCCGTGCAGCGCATCCAGGAAAAACTGGCATTTCAACTCTACGGCCGTCCCGGTACAACCTTGACCTACACCGGTCCCGTATTTCCCATCCGCATTGCGCTTCGAAATGTCGAAAGCAACCTCCCCCTCGAAGAAGACGACGGCACCCTCGGCTTGCGCGGATGGAAACCCGTAACAGCCGGGAACGATTTCTCCAGCGTACCCTGGGAAGTGTGGATCTATCCCGACATCAACCACGGCATAGAAGTCGTATTCACCGACGAAATGCACTCAAATATCTTCGGCTATGCCCCCGTGCCGACCATCGACAGAGAAGATGCTTATGACGTCGCTTCGCGCGCATCGCCGCTCAGATTTCTCCAACTTATGAACGACTTCTCGCCTGCATCGCAAGTCGCAGCAGCAGCGTCAAAAAAACCCGAACGCTACGACACATCCGATCTCGATCCCCTCAACTTTTATTACGAGGCCCTGTCATTCCGCGGAAAAAATGGCAAAACAGACCTCCAGATCAACATCGGCCTCCCAATAGACGAAGTGGCGATGTCCAGCGACCCGGATACCACAGTCGTGGTCGAGCGCCGCATCGCCCTCGTAGATGACCAGCACCGCGAAGCGAAACGCCTTCGGGAAGATGTAGCCATACCCCTTCCACCTGGACTCCGGGGAAAAAGCCTGATCGCCAGAGACCGCATCGATATCCCCCTATCTCCCGGCGAATACGACCTCGCCGTACAAATGTGGCGAGTCGGCACCAATCGCCTGGGCAATTATCGGGAAAAAGTGCGCCTGCACGATTTTTCAGGAGACAGTTTAATGCTCAGCGATCTACAGATCGCACAGCATATCGAAGAACCGGCTTCCTCAAACGAAAGCCAGAGCGATACCACGACTGCGCGCAGCAAATGGCGCATCACAACATCGCCATCCCGCACCTTTTTTCTGGGCACCCCAATATTCGTCTATTTTGAAATTTACAACCTGACGCGAGACACCTTTGGGCAAACGCGCTACGAAGTCGCCTTTGCCGTAGCACCGGAAAAAGGACGCGAACTCGCCTCGCAACCCAGAATACGGCGAAGAGATGGGGAACTGATCACCGTACAATACGAACAAACGGGACGCGAACTCTGGACTGCCGACTATGTCGAACTGGACATCGGTCGCGTTGAACCCGGGCGGTATCGGTTAATCATGACAGTCAAAGACCTCAACAGCACCCAGGCCACCGTTCGGGAAGGGATATTCAAAATCGGTAAAAGGTAAGACGCCCCCCAACACCACCCCTCTGGATCGCGGCTAACATCATGCCGCGATGACGATTGCCTTTCACGTCTTACCTCTCACCGCCTTTATATGAGCGCAGAACAAACATATTCAATCGCAGATTCGCCAGATCATGCGAACAAAGGGGTCACAGTCCGATCGCTGATCTTTGGGCTCGTGTTGGTCGTTACAATCAGCGCACTGGCAACCGTCGTGCGATACATCTTGCACAGCTCCTTCATGGCCTACAGCCACATGCCCATGGGCAATCTGATGCTCACATTATTGTGTCTGATTGTCTGCAGTGTGCTCGCGCGGTGGTTTGGCAAACCCTTTGCCTTCTCCTCGGGCGAATGGCTCGTAATCTTCTCAATGGGCTTTATCAGCTCCCTCGGTCCCACCTATGGCGTAAGCGGATATCTCGTCGGCGTCATTGTAACCCCCTACTATTTTTCCACACCCGAAAACCGATGGGCAGAGTTTTTGCACCCGTACTTGCCCGATTGGATTATCCCATCCAATCGCGACGGCGCAATGAACTGGTTCTACGACGGCTTGCCCGCAGGCGCGCCTGTGCCCTGGGCTGTCTGGATCGGTCCCCTCTTCTGGTGGTTCACCTTTATATGTGCCATAGCACTCGCCTGCTTTTGTGCCTCGGTCATCATGCGCAAACAATGGGCAGAATACGAAAAGCTGGTCTATCCCGCGATGGAACCCATCGTTGAACTGACCACACAACCCGGCACCGGGCGGACCTATTTGCCCGAATTTATGCAAGGTCGGATGTTCTGGACCGGATTTGGCGTGGTAGGCGTGATATTCGTCTGGAACATCATCGCGTGGTTTCATCCCGCGCTGCCAAAATTTCCAACCGCTGGCGGCACCTGGGTGCCCATTGGCCGAAACTTTCCACCGCAGTGGGTATTCGTAAGTACCGTCGGAATATGCTTTTCGTATTTCGCGAGCCTGGAAGTATTGCTCAGCCTGTGGCTCTTTGATCTCATGTTCACCGTAGAATCCGGCATCCTGGATCAACTGGGCATACCGGCCTTTCACCGCTACTATGCCACCAAACGCTATTCCTGGCAAACAACGGGCGCTTATGTCGCCCTGTCTCTGTGGTGGGTGTGGATTGCGCGGGCACATCTAAAAGAGGCATTTCAAAAAGCGTTGTATCCAAAAAGCGAGCACATAGACGACAGCCGAGAACTCATGTCTTATCGCGCGGCTTTTTGTGGCCTCGCCGTTTCAATCGCCTACGCACTGGTCTGGTTGTCCGCATCCGGTATCGCGTGGAAAGTCATCGCCATCCTGTTGCCAACCATGTTCTTGACATACGGTGCCGTATCGAAAATTCTCGCCGATTCGGGACTTATTTACGTCAATGCGCCAGCCTCGGCTTGGACCCTGACAACCGCGCTCATGGGCGGCGCCCGCGCCATTCCCGCGGCAACACACGCCATGCTCTATCCCGCATCTGTCGCCATCAATCACTTTCGCGGATTTACCTTTTCCGTGGGTACGCACCTCAACCGCCTATCCGACTTCATCCCCGGCAACAAACGCCCCCTCTTTGGCGGCCTCTGCGTGGCTTTTGTAGTGGGCATTTGGCTGGGCTATCGCATGGGCGGGTATAATTTCTCGCCAAACTGGCTCATCATTCGCGCTGGCGTGGGTGGATATCAAAATTCCGTCAACGCAATCGTATCGCCGCAACCCATGGAAGTGATCGATTACTGGTTCTTTCTTATCGGGGCACTCGCCATGTATGCCCTGCTATTCTTGCGATACCAATTCACATCATGGCCCCTGCACCCCATCGGACTCGCCCTATCGGGCACCATGCTCGCCCGTCTCACCAGCTTCACCATCTTTGTCGCCTGGCTGATCAAATTCACATTATTGCGCATCGGCGGCGCTCGGCATGCTCGTGGCTTATGTCCTGTCAACCGCCCTGGGCCTCATCGTAGATGCAATCTGGTTCATGCCCCAGGGGCATACGGTTCACAAATGGTATTGATCGAAACTATTGCCGCATAAAACTGTATAAAGGTAAGAAATTTGATTGTTCAGCGGAAGAAGGTGTAGCCCATGAAACAACTGTAACAGTGGACTATCTTGGCAATCGTGAGGATGAGTTTACGTATTTACAGATCGATATATCTCAAGTCCCTTCGGGCATTCACAAGCTAACGATTACAGCCCATGACAAAGTGGGCAAAACCGTGGCTCATAATGAGACTTTTTTTAGAATTATCCGGGACTGAGCAAAGAAAGGGATAACTTCAGCCATGCGTTATTTACTTTCATTTATATCTATTGTGACGCTTGTCGTTTGTCTCCTAACAGGCCCTATAAGTGCAGTATCGACCAATGAAATGCGTTCGCAAGTAAAAACCGATTCACTGCGCCAACTCAAAGAGGCGATTGAGCGTGCGCCAAAAGATGGCAACCTGTGGGTCAGGCTGGGATATGCCTATTTCTCGGCTGGCGACTTGAAACAGGCCGAAGAAGCATTTAAAAAAGCCATTCGTTACAAAAAATCAGCACAGGCGTATCGCGGATTGGGCTTAACATACGCGAATCAAAAAGGCAAACTTCAAAAAGCCTTTTATAATTTTCGTCGCGCACTTGCCATAGATCCAAATATGACAGCAGTAAAAATGGATATTGCACGTCTTCAACTGAAGGACAAAAGTACAGATGCCGTATCAACTCTAAAAGGCATTGTCAAAGATGATTCTCTATATGCACCTGCTCATATGGCACTTGCCGAATGGTACGCCGAACAAAAAAACGAAAAGAAAATGCTGGCATATTTTAAGTCATATCTTCAGTTAGTTCCACAAGATGCGGACTTTCTGTATCAAATGGCACTGAATTACGCAAAGGACTATCGGTATAAGCCAATTTTGGAGATTATTGAACAATTACCAGCAAGTCACGCGGACAAGGATGATTGGTTACCGCTTCAGGCGCAAGCCTATGCAGCCATAGGTGAAGTAAAGGTGGCTGATTATTTATTTCAAAAGTTCATGCGTATGATACCAGAAGATGAACGCAGATATTACGATAACATCGCATTGATGATGTCGCCTGAAGAGCAAAATACCTTTAGTAGCTTGAAAGAAGAAGAACGAGGACAGTTCATAAATGAGTTTTGGAAAAAGCGAGACCCCTTATTGAGTGCAGGGGCCAATATCAGGAAAGTGGAACACTATAGAAGAGTATGGTATGCGCGCCAGTTTTTTAATGGGAAACAACCCTATGATCGGCGCGGCGAAGTGTATATCAAATTTGGTGAACCGGATTACAAATTTGGCGGAAATCATGGAGGCAGAGTTCCTCCCCTATCTGTTGAATTTTTGAAGGAAAGATTGGCTTACGAACTTGCTTTAAATATAGAAAGGGCTGACCGCAGAGAGCAAGTTCCCGAATGGAACACTCTGAAGCGTAAGCAGAGAAAAGGTGCTCTGACAGATCCTGTATATCCTATAGATCGCCACCCCGATGGTTCACCCAGATTTCCCTGGGAATCGTGGGTTTATCTCGGTATTGGCAAAGGCATAGAAATTGTATTTACAGATCATTTCATGAATGGCAGTTGGGATTATCCGCTCCCTCCCAAGAGTCCTCTTTTAGCAGTAGCGTCACAAAATTTCCATCCTCAAGTTATTATTGGACACCATGCCAAAGCGACACCTGATTTTTATAATGGAATACCTGGCACTGATATTTTGAACTTTTACTATGACCTGGCGACATTCCGGGGAAAGAATCTCGAAACAGATCAGAATATTTATCTTGGATTATTGCCAAAGGATATTTTTGCCCCAAATGATACCTCAACAACCGCTGCACTTATTAACTGGACAGCATCTCTCCTGAATGAGGAAGGCACAGTCATCAACAGTGCTCAACACACTGTATCTCTTTCAAGTATGCAAGGTGGTATCGCCATTGATGCGATGTCTCTTAAAGCTCTACCGGGAGACTATCGCCTCATTGTTCATCTCACGGATCAAAACTCTGGAAAATGGGGGTTCTATCAACAGCAAATTCATATCCCAAATTACGCTGTTGATTCACTGAGCATAAGCGATATTGAAATGGCCTATCACATCTTCACCGAACCCCAATCATACAAGTTTCAAAAGGGCGATGTTTGGGTCATTCCCATGCCCACCCGTAATTATCTCAGAAACCAGGCAGTCAATATTTATTATGAAATTTACAATTTGCAGAAAGATGCATTTGGTCAAACGAAATTCCGCATTAAATACACGATATGGGAAGATGTACGAAAAAATGCCAGTCTGTTGGGCAGAATATCATCTTTTATGGGCAAATTGGTTACCGACAAAAAGCCAGAGATCTCGATTAGTTCTGACTACAATGGAAACAGTGCCACTGAGCCGGTATATATTGAATTGGATACACGCAAATTAAAACCGGGTCTATATCAGCTTGAAGTTGAGGTTCATGATTTGATAAGCCAGCAAACAAGCTCTCAAGATGCACTTTTTATTTTAAATAAAAATGAAATCAATGAACGAACAACAAAGCGAGAGGAAGAAGCTCTTTCAGATAGATTTCAGAGGGCCATAGAAAGAAATATGGAACAATAATTGAAGGTGGTGTATGTAGCCTGTCAAGATTTATTCCCTTGCTTTCAGATATGCGCTTGGCTAACTTATTTCATTTCGTCATCGTTTAATTTATTTTGTACACCTGCGTGGGACTGTGAAGTGGGGTAGCTGTGTGGGATTTCCAAGAATATCAAAGTAAAAATGGTCGGCTTCCTGTCTCTGACTGGTATCAGAGATTATCTCCGAACAACAAATCGCGCCTTAAACGGTTTTTGCGTATTGTAAAACAACTTACTCAACCTCAAAGACCTTACTTTGACAAATTTCAAGCACTGCACGAAGCGCGTTGGCCCGGTGAACACCGCGTACCACATCGAATATTCTGTTATTTTCCATCGTTAAGGCGAGTAACATTTTTGTGTGGTTTTACTCATAAAGACAACATATATAAACCACCAAACGCATATAAGACAGCGGTAACACGTCACTCCGAAATACAAAGAGGAGAAGCTTATGAACTTGAATTCAAGCTCTGAACTTTGGGAAGAACTGCAGGATAAGGAATATCGGGAAGGTTACGTTGAAGGGCAGTTTGATATTGAAGTACCTTTCCAAATCCGCGCTCTTCGGAGGGCGAGAGGGTGGACACAAGCGGATCTTGCAAAGCACAGTGGCATTCCCGAGAGCCAAATAGCCGAATTGG
>JAGWBW010000218.1:0-460 GCA_021295695.1 Candidatus Latescibacterota bacterium | reverse complement strand
CCGCAAACTGCGGCTATATCCACAATGGTGCCATAGGTGACACACCCAAACCAGACTACTGGAGGAATTGGGTTCTGAGAAATAATCTCAGACGTTGGTAAATAAGGCAGACTTGTTCGCATGGATCATCAAACCGCGACCTGGCCTGCCTTTTTTGTAAAGGCAATAAATTGATATGGCACGCGAAAAGACAAGCGTTCAGATATTTCTCGAAGAACAGTTGAAAGATCGAGAATTTGCGGAATCATTTTATCAGGGACTTGATGAACTGCGGATAATGACAAAAAACCTTCTGGATCGCGGCTAAAATCATGCCGCGATGACGGCGAGGCAGTACAAGAAGCTACGTTTTTCATTGCTAATTAGAGGATTGATTCCCTGCACGATATACTATATATTTGGTATTTATGTCATGCGCAGGAGAATTGCGATATGGACACGTCCACAATTGACCTGACAT
>JAGWBW010000033.1:26823-33536 GCA_021295695.1 Candidatus Latescibacterota bacterium | reverse complement strand
AGACCGGGCCGTGGATCCTCAAAGCCGATATTCCAAAAGGGTCTGACAGCGGAGGAAAATACACCTGGGTAGATGAAGAATCTCTGGCTGGATTTTCGTTTGGTTATAGCGTGAGAGCTTATACCACACCCAAGACCAACTGGTCCAATTCTACCGGAATGACCATCAACGATCTGCCCCCAACAGTTCGGGAGCATCTGGAGAATGGGCCGAGCAGCGCATGGTTGTGCCGGGAACCCCAATTTTGGCGGCAAATGACGATGCAGACGCGCTGTCCAACCCCGTAACAGTGGTGCCCAATCCGTTTGATCTGAGTCTGGAAGAAGCCAACTATCAGGGATCGAAAAAGCTGCGTTTCCTGGGCGTCCCCCGCAAATCGCGGATTTCCATTTTTACCGTATCCGGCGACCTGATTCAGGTGATCGACCACGACGATCCCAACGCTGGCGAGGCGGCCTGGCTGCTAAAAGATAGGTTTCTGACCGGCGAGGCGACCTCGGCCCTTTATTTCTTCGTGGTCGAGTCTCTAATGCCAGCCAGCATGGGCCAAAAATCCAAAGGCGCATTTGTGATTCATCGGTAGTGGTTTTGGACCTTAAAAAAAGGATAAACAGCTATGAAACGGATGTTGTTAAACCTCTGTACACCGCTTCTCGCAATCGCGTTTTTGGCGGTCTGCACAGCGCAACCTGCAATCGGTCAGTCCCTGTTTCCCGATGCAGAGGATGATTTTCTGACCCTGGATGGTCGAAACAAGATCAAGCCATCGACCTTCCAATTCTTAAAAGTCTCTACAAATGCCCGCGTGTCGGGCATGGGAGATGCGTTTACGGCCGTAGCCGACGGCATGGACGGCATTGTTTGGAATCCGGCCGGGACCACGAAAATCAACAAGTTCGGTTATGCATTTGGTTACGCAAAATGGCTGGTTGATTCCGCGTTTTACTCGGGTGCTGTTGTGTATAATACCGGCAGTTGGGGCGTGGTGGGCCTCTCTCTGGTGAACTTCCAACCACCCACATTTATGGAAACCACCACAATGCAACCCGATGGCACGGGGCGAAACGTGACCGTAGGCGATATGGCCATTGGCGCGACATATGCCTACCAGTTGACAGATAAGCTATCAGCCGGCGGCACCATTCGGTATATCCAGTCCAAACTGGCGGACGTTACGCTCAAGGCGGTTTCCATCAACGTGAACTCGCTGATGTACACCGGATTTCGGAGCCTGCGCCTGGGAATGAATCTGAAAAACCTGGGCGGCGAGCAGGAAATCGTGAGTGAGAAATCGGAGATGCCCCTCACCTTCCACCTTGGCATGGCGATGGAGTTATACGGCAACCTGGGCGACCCGACTTCATTGACCGTGGCATTTGAAGGGGCGTATTTCACCGACCGATTGCAACGCTGGAACCTGGGCGGCGAATTTTGGCTCGCCAACATGGTCGCGCTGCGGGCCGGGTATAAATTTAAATACGACAACGAATCCTGGAGCGTTGGCGCTGGTCTGAGAGGGAATTTTTCAGGGCGCAACATCGGCCTGGATATTTCCTACAGCGACTTCGGCGACTTGTTCGACCCGCCTTTGCGCATCAGCTTTTCGGGTTCATTTTAGGAGGACTTGAGCCGGACCGAACGCCAGCTTGCTGAATATACGACTCCGCTCGAAACGGATGCCCGTCCGGCTTCGGGCGGAGTCTCATTTTTTAACGTGGATTGGAAATGATGCGTTCAGATAAGAAAACCACAACGCCTGTGCCAGCAGAACGCGGTCTCACATTCCGCTCGGTAGGGCTGGGACTCGGGATCGTGGTTTTCATCAATTTGTGGGTAACATATGCAGAAACGGTCGTGCATTCCTCCCGCCTGAATCTGAGTTATTTCCAACTCACGCTCATGGCCGTATTTCTCATTCTGGTGGCTATCGCCAACCCATTCCTCAAAATGTGCAGCCCTCGAGTTGCATTTTCCCCCTCCGAGTTGCTGGCAATCGTCGCCATTGGCATGGTCGGTTGCGTAGTACCCGCCTCTGGCATCACGGGCTTTTTAATCGGGGTAATTGCGACTCCGATCTATTTTTCCACCCCGGAAAATCGGTGGGCGGAATTTTATCATCCGCATCTAAATTCATGGGTGGTGCCAACAGAACCAGAAGCCCTCCGCACATTCTTTGAAGGGCTGCCCCTGGGCGCGTCAATTCCCTGGGGCGTTTGGGTCGCGCCATTGGCGTGGTGGGCAACTTTTATTCTCGCGGTCTTCGCCCTGTCGGCCAGCACGATGGTGATTCTCCGCAAACAGTGGTCAGACAATGAGAAACTGGTCTATCCCCTTGTTGCTGTTCCGCTCGAAATGGCGCAAGATGCCGGGGCGAAAAAATTGATCCCCGAGTTCATGCGGGGAAAATTGTTCTGGATTCCGGCAACCATCGCTTTTGCATTGTTCTTTTGGAATACGATATCGTGGTCTTTCCCCCTTGTTCCGGCACTGAACATTTTTCCCAATGCGGGTGACTTTAGATTCACGCGGTATTCCCCCCAGGTCGTCTTGGAGCCTCTCAATCTATTCACCATCGGATTTGCGTATTTTGCCAACACTCAGGTATTGTTTTCAGTCTGGTTCTTTTTTTTATTACACGTCGTAGAAGGCGGCATTTTCAACCGCCTGGGATATCAGATCGGGAGATCAACCGATTCTTTCAGCGCGGATCCCCCCACAGAGGCGTGGCAGTGTTTCGGGGCGCTGGCGGCCATGGTAATATGGCGGCTGTGGGTGGCACGCCACCATTTGCGGGATGTATTTGCGAGAGCCTTTTCTTCCCAACATCGCGTGAATGACAGTGGAGAGGTAATCTCCTACCGAACTTCCGTCTTCGCGCTTCTGTGTAGCCTGGCCTACATAATTTTCTGGCTTCATCAAATTGGGATGGATCTCGCCACAGCAACAATCTATCTCGCGGCCGCCGGTGTCATTTATATCGGCCTGGCAAGGGTGGTTTGTGAAGCGGGAATCGTCTATTCCGGGGCAACCATCACGCCACAAGCATTTGTGATGGATATGCGGGGTACCTATGCCATTTCAAATGCGAGCCTGGCCGCAATCGCACTGTCCTATTCGCTGGTTGATTACATGCGCGGCCTGTTCGCGCCGGGCGTTGCCCATTCCGTGAAATTGGGCGATCTAATTCGCGGCAACCGGCGTGCGCTACTCGTCTGGGTTGGCATTGGCGTACTGCTCGGCCTGGTCGCATCGGTGCTTTACACACTCTATCTGGGCTATTCGCACGGGGCATACAATTTTCCCAGATTTCCATTTTTTAGCGGCGATCCGAAGAGGGTGTTTGCCTCTACGCTATCACAAATGAGAACCCCCAAGGCGCCGGACCCGGCGAGAATGGTTTTCTTTGGCATTGGCGCCGCGTTGATGGCATTGTTGACATTCCTCAGATATCGTTTTCGCTGGTGGCAGATACACCCCATAGGATTGGCCCTCTCTTCGGCGGATAATACGGCCCACTATGTGATGCCAATTTTTATCGCCTGGGGGTGCAAGACCATCATCATGGCTGTCGGCGGTGTTCAGCTTTACCGCAAAGCAACACCCGTCTTTCTCGGGCTGCTTGTCGGCTATACGGCAGGGGTTGTATGGTCTTTTATCGTCGATGCAACCCTGTGGTCGGGACAGGGACACGAAGTTCATAACTGGTGAGAAAAGCATTCACTTTCAAACCATGACAGGTGATCATCATGAGACTCCAAAATCTGCGTCTCTTTGCAATCATTGGTATTGTATTCATGGCTTCCCCATCTGAAGGAACTGATCCACCCGTATCGCTCACGGACGCCGAGAGAGATTCGCTTGTGGCCCTCGGTGAGGAAAAAATTTTAAACCGGGAACTCGATCTCGCTATCGAGATCTTCACGAGACTCACGCAATCCTATCCCAAAGATGCCTATTTGAGAACCCGATTGGGCTATGCACATCTATCCAATGCCAATTACGACGCCGCTGAGGCCGCCTACCAGAAAGCCAAAGAACTCAACCCGGATCTCCCCGAAGCCTACGTCGGTGTTGGGTTGACTTATGCCGAACGCCCTGCCAGGGGAATGGGCGCGCTGCAAAACTTCCGCAAAGCACTGGGCGAGGCCAAACGCGCGACTAAAATTGATTCCACATACCCACCGGCATATCGCCTTTTGGGCGAACTCTACGAGCGATTCCGCGACGATCACGAAAAGGCGATCAAGTACTACCTGCAATACGTTGAAAAGGAACCCGACAATCCAGACGGACTTTATTATTTCGGGCTTGCGTGCATCCAGGCCAAACGATTTGATCTCATTGAACAGTATCTCGCGCCCTATCTGGCGCAACATCCGGGGGAAACGAGATTGATTTCACAAGTGGCTCAAGGATTCTTTTATCTGGAGAAATACGAACGTGCTCTGGCCCTGTTCGAGCGACACCTTCTCAAACTGGACGAAACGGAAAGGGCGCATTACACGGATATCTCCCTCGTGGCTTCGGAAAAGGAACGACATGCTTTTGCGTTGCTCGAAAAAGAAGAGGAACGACTCGCCTATCTGCACCAGTTCTGGAGACGTAGAGATCCCGATATTCTAACCGCGATCAACGAGCGCATTATCGAGCATTATCGCCGCGTCTGGTTCGCCCGGACCTTCTTCTCTACGAAGGTATATCCCTGGGACCGCCGGGGCGAAGTGTACATTCGCTTTGGCGAACCGGATTACCGCTCTCGTTCCGACAACCGCGAATTTATCATAAGCCCGGAAGTGGAAGCCGTGCGAACGCAAATGGCTGTAGATCTGTACGGACCACAGGCTGCGTATTTGACATTCATCGGCCCCGTCTTTCCCATTCGCACCCGGCGCAACCCATTCAGCACAACGGACAATCCGCCCGAGGTGAACCGCGGCGATATCGCCAGACTGGGAACCAGCGACGCAAATGAGGAAGACATCGAACTGGATGCACTGGATCCCATTGACGCTACGCCCGGCGCGACATCTCGGCGGGATCAGAGCATTACAGATCGCTCTGGAAATCCGATACCAAAAATGGCATTCGACAGCTACGCGCCCGTCACTGTGGATGGCCCGCAGGAATCCGTACCATGGGAAACCTGGACCTATACAAAACTCCAGAATGGTGTGGAATTTACGTTTACAGATGAGGTGGGACGCGGCGATTTTGATTTCGCGCCCTTGCCGCCGAGGGCCACTGGAGACGACAAGCTCAAGAAGACAGTGCAACTAATTCGCTACACACCCGGCGTGATTTACCAGAAGGCAGTTGCACAAACGCCCGACTTTTATCGCCCAGACATCCGTGCAGACGCGCTGGGCTTTTACTACGATCTCGCGGACTTTCGCGGCGAGAACGGCCAGACCCAACTCGAAGTCTATTACGGCGTGCCCCCCGCAGAGGTAAAAATCTCTCAGACGCAGAAAGATCACCTGATCCATGTACAGGGAACACTGGCTCTTGCAGACGAGGAACATACCCACATTTATCGCACAGAGGATGTGTTCACCTATCAAAAAAGCGACGGGTTTGATGAGCGAAAAGGGGCATTTGTGCCGGATCTGCTCAAACTGGAGGTTCCCCCCGGCAAATACCAACTTCAAGTGCAATTAAAAGATGTGATCTCTGGGCGCATAGGCGTTTACAAACAAGATGTAGATATTCACGACTACAGTTCCGACCAACTTAAAGTGAGCGGCATCCAGCTTGCCCTCGCCATAGAAAAAGAGGGCAAAAACGACCGCCTTCGGAAAGACGATGTGTGGGTGATTCCCCATCCATCCAGAACTTATGGAAGCGGCAGACAGGTATTCGCCTATTTCGAAATCTACAACCTGGAACGCGACAAATTCGGCCAGACGCGCTACAAAGTGCAATACCAGATCAAGTTCAGTTCCCAATTCTCCTCAGGAGTCGCCAGCGCGATCTCATCGGGACTTCGCGCACTCTTGCAAAGAAAAAGACCGGAAGTATCTATCGCTTACGAGCAAGTCGGCTCCAATCCTGTGGAAAAAGAATACGTAGAACTAAATTTGCAAAAAGCCAAACCGGGTGTAAATATTTTGCAAGTGACTATAACAGACGAAGTCAGCCAACAGAAGAACACCCGCGAGGTGATGTTTGTATATGGTGCGCCACCCGAATAGTGGAATGGCAGACTCTGGCAGAGATGTAAAATGAGCCATTCGTGACCAAATAGTCGCCAACTTCACAAAAGTAACTGATGTTACGCATGTCTCGCGTTTCTGTCATGCTGAGGAGGCCGATAGGCTGACGAAGCATCTTTTACCCTGAAGTAATAGATGATAGAAGATTCTTCGACTCCGCTGCGCTCCGCTCAGAATGACAGGCGCATTATATTTTGCCTATGCAGAAGTAAAACAAAAACGCTCTGGCCTCGCGTCAGGGCGTTTTTTCTTTTTGTAAAAAAATGTAAAAATAGATTTGGCAGGTCGTCGTTTTCGATTGACCTACCTTAATTTGAATATTAACATACGTGATGTGTGACTTTAAAATAAATGTGCTACTACACCATGTCATGCTGAGGAAGCCGATAGGCTGACGAAGCATCTGTTACTCATGCACACTATTGAGGCAGCAGATTCTTCGACTCCGCTGCGCTCCGCTCAGAATGACAGTGCTCATTTGACCTTTGACCTTGAAGTCAC
>JAGWBW010000033.1:23527-26701 GCA_021295695.1 Candidatus Latescibacterota bacterium | reverse complement strand
GTCACACAAACCGCGAAGGAGGAGGTCGTTGTATGAAATTTATTGTAGCAACTTTACTAAGTCTGGCTCTTATTGGGCCAGGAGTGGCAGAAGTAAACGGCACCTGGTCTGTTGGGGTGACCGGGCAATACGATGTACCGCTGTTCAAGTTGAACCAGTGGTTTCCCTCGGGAGGGATTGACATCGGAGGAACCATCTCTCGAATCAACAACCCGACCTGGACATTTGAACTGGACGCTCGGTATGCCAAATACGGCTCGGGAGAACTGGAAAACCGCAGATTGAATACGAAAGCCCCAACGCCAGTTCGGAAATGACCTGGTTTACAGTAACCGCCAACTATCTTTACCATTTCAACGGCGGAGGGGAAAAATTGGAATCGGGTGGCGGCGCGCCGTACTTCGTCATCGGATCGGGCTTTTACCACTACAACAACGAAACCAGCGGACTGATTTATCCCGGTCAAAGTGGAACCCTGGACACCAATTTGATACAGCGCCCCGAATCAGACGTTCGCACAGCTTTGGGCATAAACGCCGGTTTGGGCGTCGAATACTTCGCCTCTCAGAATTTTGCCATTGACCTTCGGGCACAATACCACGTCATCTGGGGCCACGTGCGACCCCTGGAAGCCTGGGGCTTACAAGAGGCATTTCCATTTCACAAACTCAACCTGGGTGTTCGGCTCAAGTTGTATTTCCCAAAATAGTAACGGAGGTTCAGCATGCGTTTTAAAATTCGTTTGGGCTGTCTCCTGATCCTGGTCGGCGCGCTATGCGTCTTCCATCCAGGCGATGGGATGGCAGCTACAACAGGAAAAGTTACAGGTGTGGTGAAAGACGCTCAGGGTGGGCCGCTACCCGGCGTCAACGTGGTCATACAGGGCACGCGGCGCGGTGCCGTGACCGATGCAGATGGCTATTTTTTAATATTAGCTGTCGATCCGGGCGTGCATGAAGTGGAAGCGTCCCTGGTGGGCTACCGCACCGAAAACATACAAAATGTACTGGTGCAGGTCGAACTGACCACCACAGTGAATATCGTACTCCAGGAAGCAGCCGTAGAACTCGGCGAACTGGTAGTCATTGCCGAGCGACCTGCCGTGGAACCAGATAAGACCGTGAGCCGCTATATTGTCGGCGTCGAACAGGTCGAACAGGTTCCCCTTGCGCGAAACGCGGCAGAAGTCATCGAATTGCAGCCGGGCGTATCTCTGGACGGTGCCATGCGCATTCGCGCAAGCCATACCGCCTCGGTAACCAATGGCACCAATGAAGTCTTTGTGGAAATCGACGGCATTCGCCTGTCCAATGACGATGGCGTCGCCGAAAACAACACAGCGTCACAGGTCAACAGCCTCGCGCGCGGGGCATTGCAAGAAGTCGCCGTTGTCACCGGCGGCATGAACGCCGAATACGGCAATGCACAGGGCGGCGTAATCAGCCTGGTGAGCCGCGAAGCCAAAGAGCGATACGGCGGACTGGGCGAATACCGCCTGACCCTGCCGGGGCTAAAGCACTGGGGCGCAAATGTCTATAACAGCCCGCTTCTGGAGGGCAACACCCCAGATAGTGGCAATCCCAATATAGATTCAACGCCTTCGGATTACGACAAAGCGTTGGGCCATTTTTTGGAAGGCAATGTTTCCGGGCCGATTAACCCACAACTCGGATTCTTCCTCAGCACCTATACCGATCGGCAGGCATCCGTTTTTCCAGGACCTTCCAATCACGCACCCTTTAACCTGAACACATCGGCCAATGCGACCTATCGACCGGGTGACAAGTACAAAGTTAAGCTCGGCACCACCTGGGTGTACAAAGACGGATTCAACAATGGCGCGACCAGTGTGGTACGCGGTCCGGGCGGCGCAACCACAGGCGTACCGCCGGGTGGGGTGCGCGGCATCTCGGAAAGCGGGCGCAACCTCTACCTGCCCGCAGGGTATAGCTCCTCGGGCAAGTCGCCGCGAACAGATCAGGTATTTTACGGCGTCTTGACACACACCATATCGCCCAAAACATTTTACGAAATCCGCGTATCTTTCCAGCGCACAGCCCTCGATACCAGCGATGTACCATCAGAGACAACAGACATCGTTCGCGGTGCAAACGGATTTTACGGCACGCGGGATATCCACGCCTTTAGCCTGGCGCGGCGCACGCGCATCCTGCTAAAAGGCGATTTGTCCAGCCAGGTGACGCGCGGGCACTTTGTAAAAGCCGGTTTTGAAATCATCCGCAACAGCATCGAACAGCAAGATGTGGTCTATAACACAACCCGCGAACGCAATATCCGCTTGCTGGGCACAGGTGACCCCATCGTGGGCATGGAACCCTTTAATCCCGCGACTTACGCGGCTTATATCCAGGACAAAATGGAATTTGAGGGTCTGATCGTCAATCTGGGTGTGCGATACGAAGTCCTCGCGCCCGGCGAATCCTTTGGCCGCGCCATGGACCAGGTCATCTGGAACCACTACAATTCGCTGACGCGCTGGCGAAACGTGCCCATCGTGGATTCGCCTACGCAGACAGCCATCAGCCCGCGCCTGGGCATTTCACACCCCATCACAGAGCGCTCCACCATCCGATTCTTCACCGGCCGCTTCCACCAATTTATCGGTTTGCAAAGCCTTTACAACCGCACATGGCGAGCGACGGGACCGGACAAAGACCTGAATGGCAACGGACAAATCGACCAGATGGAAATTTTCAACGCCCTGGTCTATCCGCTGGCGGGCGAATTTGGCAACATCAACATGAAACCCGAGCGCACGACCAACTTTGAAGTGGGCTTCGACTACAACTTCTACGGCGATTACGTCCTGGGTCTAACGGCTTTCTACAAAGACCAGGAAGGCACGCTATCGAGCGGTGGGTCTGACTTCTTCATCGACGAGCCGGTATTTGGCTTCAATTCTTCATATACCCACGCGTTCTTCAATCGCCGCTTTGCCACATCTCGCGGATTTGAACTGTCCTTCCAGAAAAAGTTCAGCCAGATGACCGCCCTGTATGTGGCCTACAACGTCAACTGGGCCAAAGCGCACCGCGGCGGCAAATCATCCTGGGAATGGTTCATCGCTCCCACGGCTCAATATGTGAACAGCGACAAATTCTTTGCCGGCGTCACCGTGCAAGCCGACGGCCAGGAAGTGCCCCGCGCACCAAC
>JAGWBW010000033.1:19725-23239 GCA_021295695.1 Candidatus Latescibacterota bacterium | reverse complement strand
CCCACCGGACCGAGGGAACGGCGCAACGGCCCGCCCACAACAGTGACAGATGTCAGCTTTGAGCGGGACTTTGGACTGGGACAGACGGGTACAGCCACGACATTCCTGGAAGTCCGCAACCTCTTTGGACAGCGCGACGACACGAGCACTGGTTTCCGCTGGATCCAGTACGGCCTCCAAAAACCGCCGCCCGGAGACAGCAAATTCGATAATTTTGGCGATATTTCTGAACTGACCCGCTACAACGGCGGGCTGGGCAGACCCCGCACCATCGTGGCAGGGGCGCGGTTTAAGTTCTAATTTGACAGGAGGATCATATCTATGTTTCTGAAGAATCTGAAAAACCAATGGCTATCGGGTCTGATGGTATTGTGCCTCATTTCAATCGGCACAATAGATTCGCAAGCGCAGGTGGTCTATAGCGCGTCGCGGCACATGACCCGGTCGCAGGTGTGGCTCTCGTTTACCAACTCCGGTACTTCGAGCATGCACTATCAAGTGACCCCGTCCCGGGTAATGATGCGAATGTCCTACCCCGGCGACCTGTATTCACTATATGCCCTGTTGGGCACCGAAGAATTTGTGGAATACTGGGGCGACAAAGCCTGGGGATCATCCCAGCAAAAGGCATTTACAAACATGCACTCTGCCGGTGAAGGCGTGCTGGTATTGACCAATGTGGGCGGCGAAAAGTACGTCTCGGTAACAGGCCCGCGCACGCCCACCGAAGACGTGATACCGATGAATTACGACATCGCCAACTCAAAAGAAGCCTCGTGGGGCATTCAGTCCATTGTGCCCAATCGAGGCGTGGGTCCCGGCACGGTAAAATCCAACTGGTGGCAGGGTGCCACACCCCAATCCGCTGACCCGGCCAATTTGCGGCCCTACGAAATTCACAACTTCGATTATGGCATTTATCCGCCCGTGCAAAATGCAGGCGAGGAAATCCATATTACGCAGTGGCAGACACAACACAACATCGTGGTAACGCGCAAAGCACATGCGTGGAGCCATCAGGATCTCGACGACTTCTTTATCATCGAGCTCGAGTTCGAGAATCGCGGTGGGCAGCAGCTCGACAACACCTACCTTGGCGTGATGAACTCGATGTATGTGAACAATGCGGGAACGGCCTATCGCTGGGGCCATGAAGGCGGCCTGATTACCTATCGCCGCAGTCAGGCACTGGACGACCACTATCGCTATAGCGAAGCACCCAACTTTGCAAACAATTCCTTAAGCGGGCTGTCACCTGCGGATTTCCAGGGCAAATACATCATGTACCAGTGGGATGGCAATTCCCCGTCCAGCTTTGAGGAAGACACGGGCGATCCCTACTTCTCAGATGTGGAAGTCACGGCTTTTCCAGGCAGCAAGAGCAGACCCGAAGGCATGCCCATTGCGCCAGCCTATCAGTTTATGGCACCTCTGGCGTTTCGCAATGCCGGGAGTCACATGTTCAACGCAGCAGACGCAGGGGAAGGCTTTGTCGATCCACAGGGCGAACCCCTGTCGCACTGGTACGAGGTATTTGGCCGCCGCAACATTGACGACCCCACGCGGGGCGCGTTGAGCATGGCCGCCCAGTACGACTTTTTCACCTCGCCCACAATGGACAACCCACCCTCTGAACAAATGCAGTGGGAAGACATGATCTTTGGTCCCTACAGTCTGGCTCCCGGGCAAAAAGCCAAAATCGTGCTGGCCTACGGATTTGGATCATCCGCCGAATTTGACATCAATTCGCAAACGGGTTATGCCAATGACATCACCAGGTGGTCGTGGAACGTGGGCGATGTTGGACCAGATGCCCGCAAATCGCTTTTGGCCAAAGGCGAAGAAGCCATGCTACAGCATCTAAGCCACGCGCAATTTGCCTATGACAACGAGTACCAGATACCCAACGCACCCCCGGATGTAGATTTTTTCCAGGGGAGCAATGCCCAGGCCAAAATTACGCTGACATGGTCAGATGCCGCTGAAAAAGCCATCAACCCCGAATACGGCCAGGCCGATGTGACCGGCTATCGGATCTATCGCTCTATCTGGCAAGAGACCGGACCGTGGGAACTGGTGGGCGAGGTTTCAGCCGGTAGCAGCCAGGGCGGCACGTACACCTGGGTGGATGAGAACTCGCTGGCCGGATTCCAATTTGCCTACAATGTGCGCTCTGTTGCCAGCCCCAAATCGTCCTGGGCCGAAGGCTCTAAAACCCATGCCGATCTACCCGAGACCATACGCAAGCACCTCATGGAAAATGGATTAGAGAGCGGATGGTCGGCAGCAGAACAGCGCATGATCGTTCCGGGCAGCCCAATTTTGGCTGCAAATGACGCCGCCGACAATCTGGAGACTCCAGTAGTAGTGGTGCCCAATCCATTTAGTCTGGCACAAGCCCAATCCAATTATCAGGGCACGCTCAAACTTCGCTTTGTCGGGGTGCCACACCAGGCAAAAATTTCCATTTTCACGGTTTCAGGAGATCTCGTTGCCGAAATCAACCACAACGACCCAACGGCCGGGGAAGCACAGTGGCTCTTAAAAGATCGTTTCCTCACCGGTGAGGCCACCTCGTCCGCGTACTTCTTCGTGGTGGAGTCCCTCGTGCCTTCCAGTCGCGGTCGCAAGACCAAGGGCGCGTTCATAATCAACCGTTAAAACACAAGGATTGAAGCTATGAAAAATACGATGTTGCTGATCGTTTTGATGGCGCTCGCCCTATCGGTTCCGGCTTCGGCACAGGAACTCTTCCCAGAAGCCGAGGAAATTCTAAATCCAGAGGGCCGCAGCAAGATCAAGCCATCCACATTCAATTTTTTGAAAGTGACCAACAATGCCCGCATCGCAGGCATGGGTGACGCCTTTACAGCGGTATCCGACGGGATAGACGGCATTCTCTGGAATCCCGCCGGACTGACCAAAGTGGATAAGTTTGGATATACTTTTGGTTATACCCAATGGCTGGTCGAATCGAAATTTGTCACAGGATCCCTCGCCTACAACACCGGACAGTGGGGCGTACTCGGAGTCTCCTTTGTGAACTTTACCCTGCCCGATATCCCCGAAACAACCACCATGGAACCAGACGGCACGGGTGCTATGGTGAATTCGGGCGATCTCGCTGTCGGCCTGGTTTACGCCTATCAATTGACCGACAAGCTCTCGGCGGCCGCTTCCCTGCGCTTTGTCCAATCCGCGCTGGGGCCAGAAACGCTCAGCGCAGTCTCCGTGAATGTCAGCACCCTGATGCACACGGGTTTTCAAAGCCTGCGCATTGGCATGAACATGAAAAACCTGGGCGGAGAGCAGGAAATTGTGAGCGAAAAATCCGAAATGCCCCTGGTATTCCACACCGGGATTGCGATGGAATTGTACGGCAACCTCGGCGATCCCGTATCCCTGACCGGCTCGTTTGAAGGCGCGTTTTTCACCGACCGGGAGCAACGCTGGAACCTGGGCGGAGAACTCTGGATACAGAACCTCATCGCGCTTCGAGCGGGTTATAAGCTCA
>JAGWBW010000033.1:0-19668 GCA_021295695.1 Candidatus Latescibacterota bacterium | reverse complement strand
TCGTATAGCAATTTTGGCGATTTGTTTGACCCACCCCTGCGCCTGAACCTCTCGGGTTCACTGTAGGAGTCCGACAAGGAGTATTTCCCTTGTCTCCACAGGTGTTGATTTTTTTCACACCCCGCCGGAATTGGAGTACAATCCGACTTCCGTGCGGGGTGTGCCATTTGTGCTAATAGGAGAGATGATTGGCTGAAGAACTGCAAGCAGACCCGGTAGATAAACCCGCAAGAGGCATAACACTCCGCTCGGTTGCCCTGGGTATTGGAATTGTGATATTCATCAACCTGTGGGTGACGTATGCCGAGACCGTCGTGAAAACCTCTCGCCTGAACCTGAGCGTATTTCAAATAACACTCCTCGCCATCTTCATCGTCCTGATCGGGGTGGTCAACCCGCTAATCAAAACTGTAAACCGCCGCTACGCTTTTGCACCTGCCGAATTGCTATCCGTTGTCGCCATTGGCATCGTGGGCTGCGTCGTGCCCACATCAGGCATCACCGGATTTTTGATTGGGGTAATTTCCACCCCCTTTTATTTTGCCACGCCCGAAAACGGATGGGCCGAGTACTATCACCCCAATCTCAACTCCTGGGTCGTGCCCACCAACCAGGAGGCTGTACGCGCCTTTTACGAAGGCTTGTTGCCCGGCGATACTATTCCCTATCGCGTGTGGCTGGCACCGCTGGCGTGGTGGGGCAGCCTGGTAGTAGCCGTATTTGCCGTATCCGCTACACTGATGATCATTTTGCGAAAACAGTGGGTGGAATACGAAAAACTCGCCTATCCCATCGCCGCCGTACCCATTGAAATGTCCCAGGACGCCCTTTCTGCGCGTCTTCTCCCCGCATTCATGCGCGGTCCCATGTTCTGGATAGCGGCGGCTATCCCATTTTTGATTTTTGTCTGGCATTCCCTGTCCTGGGCATACCCGCTTCTACCCAGCATCGGCCTCCTTCCGCACGGAGGATATTTTCGCTTCACGCGCTATTCCCCGGGCATGTACATCCAGCCCATGCAGTTTTTGACCATTGGCTTTGCGTACTTTGCCAATACACAGGTACTATTCTCGGTCTGGTTCTTCTTTTTATTACACGTCCTGGAAGGCGGCACTTTTAACCGCCTGGGCTATCAGATCGAGCGTTCAACCGATTCTTTTAGCGCAGACCCGCCCACCGAAGCCTGGCAGTGTTTTGGCGCACTGGCCTGTCTGGTAGTTTGGCGATTGTGGGTCGCGAGGCGACATTTGCGAGATGTTGTTCTCAAAGCACTTTACAAAAATCATCCCGTAGATGACCGCGAAGAAATTCTTTCCTACAGGGCGGCGGTTTTGATTTTGTTGTCCAGCCTCATCTATGTCTTATTCTGGCTTATGCAAATTGGGATGGACCTGAGCACCGCGTTGATTTTTATGTCCGGCGTCGCCGTCATCTACATCGGCATGGCGCGGGTGGTATCTGAAGCCGGCGTGGTATATTCTGGCGCCACGGTAACGCCGCAGGCATTTGTGATGGACCTGCGCGGCACCCATGTCATTTCGGGAAGCAGCATGACGGCCATCGCATTGTCCTATTCCCTGATCGATTATATGCGCGGGCTATTCACCCCGGCACTGGCTCAATCGATCAAATTGGGCGATCTGATACGCGGCAACCGCCGCCTGTTATTCTATTGCGTGGGCATCGGCGTCCTCGCCGGATTTATCTCTTCGGTATGGCTTATGCTCTATCTGGGCTATTCTTACGGGGCGTACAATTTCCCGCGCTTCCCCTTTTTCAGCGGCGACCCAAAAGGCATCTACGGATCTACCCTCACCATGATGCGAACGCCCAAAGCACCCGACTCAAACCGAATCATCTTTTTTGCCATTGGCGCGGGCGCAATGGCCCTGTTGACATTTTTGAGATACCGATTTTCCTGGTGGCCCATCAACCCCATTGGCCTGACCATTTCCGCTGCGGATAATACGGCATCGCTGGTCATGCCCGTGTTTATCGCCTGGGTGTGCAAAGCCTCTTTGCTCCGCATCGGCGGCGTGAACCTCTACCGCAAAGCCAAGCCCCTATTCCTGGGCCTACTCGTGGGCTACACAGCCGGCGTCGCGTGGTCATTTCTCGTCGATGCGATCTGGTGGCCGGGCCAGGGTCATTCCGTTCACTGGTGGTGACGACTCCCAAAGCTAAGGCATCAATGGCTTTCGCCATTATACCCCGCTCGGGCTTCTTGGTAGTTTAGCTACCTGAGATTGTCGTCCCAATCTCAATATGTTTATCGCTGCATTGAGGTCTCTGTCCATATCAACACCACAACATGGGCACTTGTGGCGTCTGTCAGACAGCGTTTTCTTGAGTCTATGCCCGCACTGTGAACAATCTTGGCTTGTGTATGCAGGATCCACAGGCTCTACCACACCACCAGCTTCTTCCGCTTTATAGGTGATACATTGCCTGAACATAGACCACGCAGCATCTGAAATACTTTTTGAAAGACACCTGTTATGCACCATACGATTGACAGGCAAATCTTCAATGGCAATCATCAAAAAGCAATTGACCAACTTCCGAGACTCTTGATGGGCAAAGTTGTGTCTTTTATTACGGATGCGCTCATGAACTCTCGCAACAACCTTGCGTGCTTTCTCACGTTTTTTGTGGGAATCTTTCTTTACTTTATCCCACTTGCGTTGCGCCCGTGCAAGTGCCTTCTCCTCTTTTCTGAAAAAGCGAGGATTAGGGATTTCTTCGCCCGTGCTCAACGTAGCGAATTTTTCAAGCCCCACATCAAGTCCTACATCTGTATTACTGACGTTGTGGTGTGGCTTCGCCATGCCTTCGGCGTGCGCGTGCGGGATGTTTTTAGGCGTTGCGTCACCCATATCACAAGAGATTGTAGCAAACCACTTGCCCGTCGCTGTGCGAGTCACAGTGCACGTTTTTGGTACGCCTTCAAGCAGGCGATGTTGCACAATTCTAATACATCCGATCTTTCCCAATCTAAGACCTTTTTCATCCAGACGGCAACCATTAGAAAATTGCGGATACGTGATGGAATCATACCGATTCTGTCCCTTGTACCGAGGAAACCCTGCTTTGCCATGGCATTCTTTAACTCGGCGAAAGAACGCCTTAAACGCAAGGTCAACACGCACCGCCACCTGTTGCAACACTTGACTATACACCTGTGCAAATTCGGGATGCTGTTGCTTCATCAATTTGAGTGTGCGTTGTTGCTCGTAGAGAGACAAAGATGTTTGGTCGTTCTTCCACCCTTGCACTCTTGCACAGACAAGTTGGTTATACAACAATCGACATTCTTGGATATGCGTCAGCAAGATTTTCTCTTGCTTCTTCGTCGGACGCAATCTGTATTTGAAGCTCTTATGCACAAAACAAATATATGCGTAAAAACAATACTTGTCAGGTGGAATATAGCGGAAAAATTGAATGATGGGGAAAAGTGCCCAAAGGTGATGGAGGTGAATTAGATGGTTGAAATTATTGCTGAAACCGCAGAAATTGAAGAATCAATTTTTACATAGCGGAGGAGTTGCGAGGGGCGAATTACGAAGAGGACGTAGATGAGATTAAGAAGGAGTGGTTCGTGTATTGGAAGCGGGTCAGAAAGGCTTTTCTTAAAATATAGCGGATTATTGTGAGAGCGTACCGAAAAAGAAGTGTAACGCTGAGTTTGTAAAAGTATTGAGAGCTTAGGGCTACAACACGTCAGAATCCGATTGATTTTCTTTCTGCGTCGTCGGCCATTCGACTGGCGACGCCGATAGCTATGTCCTGTATTACGTCAAAAGGCAGGATGTTGAGTTCGGTTGATAGTTTTTCTTTTGTTTGTTCCCATATCATTGGGTGCCTGATACTATCTAAAAATTCTTCACCTTTGTCTTTTATTTTAACGGCGACGAGTTTATCGAGAAATAGACCGCCGGAATTGGGTAATCTTGAAGGTTATCGTCTGGATCATTTGTTTGACACCCGGCATTTGGCTAACTTTAGATCACTATAAAGAAGGTGATCTCGAAATTCATCTTGACTACTAGGCCAAAGTTTATGCCACCCGATATACTTGGTGGGGTTTAGGATCAGATAAATTCTATGATCTCAAAGCAATAAATGGGGATTGGCATATTCGTGAACGCAAGCCCAATGCCAAATGGTCAGTAATCTATAATATTTCGTCACAGGAAGTAGAATTTGATGTGCCTGAATGGTTTGAGCGAAAAAAATAGGGCCGAGAGAAGCAAGAGGTGAATACACACAAAAACGGCAGCATAAAGTGGGCTTTGAAAGGCAACGCGCGTGGCAATACAAACAGATTTTGTACATGAAACCGATCCCCAGCAGGAAAAGGGACTAACCGTCCGCTCGGTTGGACTTGCGCTGGGCGCGGTGGTATTCATCAACCTGTGGGTGACGTATGCCGAAACCGTGGTGCATGCATCCAGGCTGAACCTGAGCTTTTTTCAACTCACATTGATGGCCGTATTCGTTTTGCTGGTCGCAGCCGTCAACCCGATCTTGAAAATTCTGGGATCGCACCGCGCGTTTTCGCCCTCAGAACTGCTGGCAATTGCGGCAATCGGCATGGTGGGATGCGTGGTACCCGCTTCGGGCGTAACCGGATTCCTCATCGGCGTCATTTCCACACCAATTTATTTTGCCACACCCGAAAATCGGTGGGGCGAATTTTATCATCCCAACTTCGATTCGTGGGTCGTGCCCATAGACCCCGAAGCCCTGCGCATGTTCTACGAAGGCTTGCCACCCGGCGCGTCTATGCCCTGGGAAGTATGGCTGATGCCCCTGCTGTGGTGGGCGAGCTTTATCGTTGCAGTATTCGCGTTCTCAGCCAGCATGATGGTCATTTTGCGCAAGCAATGGGCAGAACACGAAAAACTGGTCTATCCCCTCGTAGCCGTGCCTCTGGAAATGGCGCAAGATTCGCGGTCAAAACAATTTTTACCGGGTTTTATGCGGGGCAAACTATTCTGGATCATGGCCGCAATACCATTTCTGTTATTCTTGTGGAATTCCCTATCCTGGTTTTATCCGCTCATGCCCGGAATCGGGATCTTTCCCCATGCAGGGAAGTTTAATTTTACGCGGTATTCTCCCCACGTCTATCTGGAACCCCTGAACCTGTTTACCATCGGCTTTGCGTACTTTGCCAACACACAGGTATTGTTCTCCGTCTGGTTTTTCTTTCTATTACACGTTGTAGAAGGCGGCATTTTCAATCGCCTGGGATATCAGATCGAGAGCTCAACGGATTCGTTCAGCGCAGACCCGCCCACCGAAGCCTATCAGTGCTTTGGCGCGCTGGCATGTCTGGTGGTGTGGCGATTGTGGGTGGCGCGGCGGCATTTGCGAGACGTCTTTCTGAAAGCGTTTAAAAGGGCATATCCCGCCGATGATTCTCAAGAAGTACTGGCCTACCGCACTGTGGTCTTTGTATTTTTAGTGAGTCTATCTTTCGTCCTCTTCTGGCTCTGCCACATCGGCATGGATATAACGACGGCACTGGTTTTCCTCGGCGCACTATCCATAATTTATATCGGTCTGGCGCGGGTCGTATCAGAAGCAGGGATGGTGTATTCAGGCGCCACGGTGACGCCACAGGCATTTGTCATGGACATGCGCGGTACACAAGTTATGTCTGCGAGTAGCCTGACCGGCATTGCCCTATCGTATTCCATTGTCGATTATATGCGGGGCCTATTTACGCCCGGCGTGGCACAATCGATCAAAATGGGTGAGCTCATCCAGGGCAACCGCCGCGCCTTGTTATTCTGGGCTGGCGTAAGCGTCTTGCTGGGACTGGCCGCATCCGTATTTTATACCCTGCACCTGGGCTATTCTCACGGGGCGTACAATTTCCCGCGCTTCCCCTTTTTCAGCGGCGATCCAAAAGGCATCTACGGATCGACGCTCACCATGATGCACACGCCCAAAGCACCCGACGGCGAGCGCATGGTCTTCTTTGCAATCGGAGCGGTCCTGATGGCATTGTTGACCTTCTTGCGCTACCGGTTCCCGGGCTGGCCCCTGCATCCTATCGGACTCACGCTATCGGCCGCCGATAATACCGCCCACCTCGTCATGCCCGTCTTCATCGCCTGGGCGTGCAAATCTATCATCATGGCCGTCGGCGGTGTAAACCTCTACCGCCGTTCCAAACCCGCGTTTCTCGGCCTCCTCGTGGGCTATACAGCCGGCGTGGTGCTATCATTCCTCATCGACGCGCTGTGGTGGCCGGGAGAAGGGCATCTGGTGCATTATTGGTAGAAAAAGTGAGATGTGAGAGGGCCTCACACAAAGACACAAAGACACAAAGATACAAGCAGCGGGAAATGAATGGTGAGAAGTGGGATGAGTAAATCTCAGTGCGATTCTGAGTTCGGGTCTTCAGATTCTGTATCGGGTGCGGGGAGTATAGATTCTGCCCATAGGACAACGGCCTGGGCGAGTCTCACCGCTTCTTGATATTCTTCTTCGTTGACCTCATCTACTTCATCCGGATATCGCCCTGAAACCGCATAGTCTGTAAGGGTTGCAGCGGCATCTACATCGGCAGGTAAAACAATTTCTTTGGGAAGCAGATCGAGGAGTGTTCTAATATTGTGCGTTTTGGGATAAGAGATGTTGTTGATAATCAGAACAGCTTTCAATGCTTTCTCAACTGCTTGTTGGGCATGAAAACACAACAACTCGTAAAAACTATCTTCCGGCAAAGGAACTTGTGCCAGAGCTAGATCCCCTCTGGCATACCGGAGCCACGCTGCCGGATCGCTTGAATCAGAAATTTCATGCGACATAAATGTCCTTTCCCTCGCGCAAGATCGTTTGATAAATCAATCCGATATTGTTTTTATTTTTTTCGAGAATCTCAGGCGTCGTCACCAGAATATCAAAGGGAATACCGAGTCCGCGAATTTCCCGATAAAGATGCTGTGCCGTTCTCCGCCTGTGAACACCATTGGGCATGACAACGAGTACATCCACATCGCTATCCGGTCCCATCTCGCCTCGCGCAGCCGAGCCAAAAAGGATAATCTTGAGCGGGTTGACAACTTCGACAATTCGCTCTACGAGTTGATCAATGACATTCGTATCGGGTTGCATGCGTCAATCTCCAAAAAGCAGAATCCATCTCTGTTGAAACATAGCTTGATAGGCGTTAAAAGTCAACGCGAAGGATGATTTCTCAGGATACAAAAAAATAAAATTTAATGAGAATTTTTAATACTTTAGTCAAAGATAAGGTTGCGTTTGTAAACGATTTTTCATAAACTTGCGTTATTGTAACAGATTAAAAATCAAGTAAAAAACAACTTGGGGTATCGTTGGACCATTCTATGCCCAGGAAGATACGAGAACTCATCGCGGACTTAGAAAGGGCGAACTTCCGCCTCCGAAAAAACCGAAGTGGTGGAAGCCATAGACGATACCTGCACCCTAATGGCCCACGAGTAACACTTTCGGGAAACAGGGGTGATGATGCCCACAAGTACCAGGAAAAAATCGTAAAAGAAGCTATTGAGGAGGCTCAAAAATGACTCAGAACGCACCGATGCTGCACGATAGCTCCCCGAAAAATAAAACCGCCTTAGAGTATCCCCTCATCGTCAGGTGGTCGGAAGAAGATCAAGCCTTTATCGGCTCGTGTCCCGGCATTATAGGGCCTTGCTGCCACGGGCAAGACCGCGGACACGTACTCCGACAACTCGTCCAGATTGTGAATGATTGGCTTGCAGATGAGGAAGCGACTGAGTCCGGGGTTGCGCCGTCCTGGGCTACCGAGCAAGAGACTACTGCATGAGCAAAGACAAGGAGTATATTGTCCGGTTCATTGGCTAAGTGTGTCGTGAGCCTACAAACCGTTGATTTGTTCAACTATTTGTCTATTGGCCTATTTATGAAGAGGCGTCTTGAGTGCATTCAAAGACGCCTTTTACCTGCTTAACACCGCACAGGTGGAGGTTTCTAATGACCTGGTCTCGAATCTGTATTCTCTACACACTCCTCTGGATCCTATCCCTGGATCAGGCGGCGGCAGGCCAGCGGGACTCCCTGTTGACCCTGGGGCAACAGCACCTTCGGGAGGGGCGAGCAGAAGCCGCGGTTGCGACATTCTCGAACTTAACCAAAGCCTTCCCCAAAGACGCGCACATCCAATCTCGCCTGGGCTATGCGTACTTAAAAAACCGCGACTTTGAAAAAGCAGAAGCCGCTTTCAAAACAGCCAAAAAACTGGATCAAAATTTGGCAGAAGCGTATGTGGGCCTGGGACTCGCCTATGCCGAACGCCCGGCCTCGGGCCTATCGGCTTATAGCAACTTCCGCAAAGCCGTAGGCGAAGCCAAACGAGCGACCAAACTCGACTCGACCTATGGGCCTGCATACCGACTACTGGGCGAATTGTACGAACGCTTTCAAGAAGACCACCAGAAAGCCGTAGATTACTATCTAAAATACATCCAGGTAGAATCGGACAACCCCGACGGTCTGTATTATTTTGGCCTCGCCTGCGTACAGGCCGATCAACACGACCAGATCGCGGCGCACATCATCCCCTATATCAACGCGCACGACCCAGAACTCCGCCTCTTGCCCCTCGCCGCTGTAGGCCATTTTCATCAAAAAGAACACCGCCTCGCCCTGAACTATTTCGAACGCTATTTGCAGCGCGTTGATGAAAGCGAACGCGCCTATTACACCGACATATCTCTCGTAGCTTCGGAAAAGGAATGGCACGCATATCAGAGCCTATCCGAAGAACCTGAAAAACTGGACTATCTACAAAAATTCTGGCGACGACGAGATTCGGATATCCTCACCCAAATCAACGAACGCATCGTAGAACACTACCGGCGGGTGTGGTATGCGCGCACCTTCTTTTCAAAAAAAATCAGCCCATGGGACCAGAGGGGCGAAATCTATATCCGATACGGCGAACCCGATTATCGGTCTCGCTCCAATCAGCGAGAATTTGTAACATCGCCAGAAGTAGAAGCCGTTCGCAACCGAATGGCAGCCGATATCTGGGGACCAGCCGCGACCTATTACACATTCACAGGACCGGTCTTTCCCATACGCAGCCAGCGCAAACCTTTTGAAGGCAATATCACAAACCAAAGCCTGAACACTGGCGTATTTGGCACAGATGCCGGAGAAGACGACGCCATCCTCGCCCTGAACCCCGGAGAAGAAGCCGAAACCCTGGGATTTCAATTTGAAATACCCGACCTCGTCGCATCCAGTCCATTTGATCTATCCGTTGCCCCCCGAACAGAGCAACGATTCTTGAATTACAGTCCCGTAACATCAGACCGCGAATTCGAAACCGTACCCTGGGAAACCTGGACATATACACAACTGCAAGGCGGCGTGGAATTTACCTTTACCGACGAAGTCGGAAACGGACATTTTGATTTCGCACCCATACCGCCCTTACCCCAAAGCGACAACCGAATCGCCAGCGTGGCGCGACTCATGGAATACGCGCCCGGAGTAATCTATCAGCAATCGATCTCCGTCGTACCCGACTATTATCGCCCCAGCGTGGGCAAAGACGCCCTCCACTTCTTTTACGATGTAGCGGATTTCCGCGGACCAGATGGCAAAACCATTGTAGAAGTGTACTACGGGATACCCCCAGCAGAAGTAACCGTGGGCAAAGGCGACCGGGATTATCTCATACACACAAAAGGCATCCTCGCCCTCGCGGACGCAAGCCATGAAAACATCTACCGCGCACACGAAATACTCTCCTATCAAAACAGCCGGGAATTTCCCAAAGCCAGGGGCGTATTCATCCCCGATGTAATACGCATTGAAGCATCTCCCGGAGAAAAATATCAGCTACAGGTACAATTGGAAGACGAATTATCCGGACGCGTGGGCGCGTACAAACAAGAACTCACAGTTTCTGATTTCAACTCCGAAGGCGTAAAAATCAGCGGCATTCAGTTAGCCTCCTCAATCACCGAGACAGGCACCAACGACCGCCTCCAAAAAAAAGACATCTACGTATCGCCAATGGCTTCTCGAAGCTACCCCCTGGGCAGTCGGGTATTTGCCTACTTTGAAATCTACAATCTGAAGCGCGACACCTTCGGGCAAACCCGCTACAAAGTGCAGTACCGCGTACAATTTAACCCACGCAACACCATAGGCCTCGCAGGCGTCATCACCTCGGGAATCCGCGCACTTCTGCGGCAGCAAAAACCCCAAATCTCCGTAACCTATGAACAGGTGGGAACCGACGAAGAAGAACGCGAATACGTAGAACTGGATCTGAAAAAAGCCAAACCGGGGGTAAATGTGGTAGAAATCACCGTACAGGACAAAGTAAGCGGAGAAAAAGCAACGCGAGAAGTCGTATTTTTTTACGGCGGATCGGGATGAAAAAGGAGACCCCATGCCCATAACCGACGCCCTTCCCGACATGAAGCGGGAACTAAAATTTTATCCAGCAAAAAATAACGCGCCCAAAAAACTGACGCGGACGCAAATCCAGCAATTCAACGAAAAGGGATACCTCTTCCCCCTCGACGTCTTCACGAAAAAAGAAGTCGAAGCCAACCGCGCGTACTTTGACAAACTCATGAACAAAGCGCAGGCAGCGGGCAAAAACAGCTACTCAATCAACGGATGGCACCGCAGTTGCAAAGGCATCTACGACCTGCTCGTCGATGACCGCATCCTCGACTATGTCGAAGACCTGCTCGGCCCCAGCCTCGTCTCGCGCATGACCCACTACTTCAGCAAAATGCCCGGAGACAAAAAAAAAGTCGCCTTTCACCAGGACGCATCCTACTGGCCCCTCACACCCTCCAAAACAGTAACCGTCTGGCTCGCCATTGACGATGTTGACCTATCAAACGCCCCCATGGAAGTCATCCCCGGCTCGCATCTCCACGGACAAATACCCTTTGAACGCAGCACACCAGAAGAAAATAACGTCCTTGGACAATCTGTTCACCACGCCGAAAAATTTGGCGACCCCGTGCCCTTAATCATGAAAGCCGGGCAAATCTCCATCCACTCCGACTTATTGCTACACGGCTCCAGACCCAACACCTCGCAACGGCGTCGCTGCGGCCTGACCCTGCGCTACATGCCCCCCGAAGTCCGCACCCGAGAAACCGACCAAGCACCCGCGGTCTTATGCCGCGGCATTGATCCTTCGGGCTACTGGCAACACGTCCCCCGTCCCGATGGCGATGATATCCCGGAAAGAAAGTGACAGGCGCATTATATTGTGCCTGTCATTTTGAGCGGAGCGCAGCGGAGTCGAAAAATCTATTACCAACGCAGGTGGTACAGATGCTTCGGCTCCGTTTCACTCCGCTCAGCATGACAAAAAACCAGACCTGCGTAGCATCAATTCCTAATTCCTAATTCCCTCAAATCACCGTCCTTTTCCATCTACCCTTTAGATAGGACGTCCAGACCAGAACGCCCTGGATAATGCCACCAATCAGCCAGGCAATCCAGATGCCGAGGGTATCCATCCCAAACAGAAAAGCCAGAATACAGGACAACGGCAACATAACCACCCATTGCGCCAAAATCGTGTAATAGAGCGGAGGCCTGGTCTCACCGCCACCTGCCAGGATACCTGCGGACACGATGGACAACGCGGAAAAAACCTGTGCAATCGTAAAAAACCAGAGCATCACATAGCCCATATCAATAACGGCCACCGAATCCGTGAACAGATCGACGATTTCACGGGCGAAGGCACAAATAATAATGGCGCAAACAACGATAAACACCATACAGAGCCGGATCGTACTTGCCCCAAAGCGTTCCGCTTGCGGTATTTGCTTTGCGCCCAATCGCTGACCAACCAGTGCGGTTGCCGCTACGCCAAAAGCCAGCGCCGGCATAATGCCGATCATCCGCATCTGCAAGCCAATCGTCAGCGCGGCGACCGCAGTCGTGGGCTGCGAGGTCCAACCCGCCACCCGATAAAACAGGATACGCGCCCCATTGCGGAAAAATCCCTGAATTCCCGCTGGCACCCCGATTCGCATCATCCGCCCGATAATATCGCGGTTAAGTGACAGACGCCAGGTCCAGCGCATATGCACACGCGAGCGCCCGGAAGTAAGCAGATAGAAACCGACAATACAACCCACAGCCCGCGAAACGAGTGTACCAACTGCAGCACCAGAAACCCCCATCTGCGGCAGCCCCCAGGCGCCAAAGATCAAGCCATAGGTGAGGGGGATCTTCAAACTTATGATAAGACACGAAATCTTCAACGGCGTTCGGGTATCGCCGGCACCGCCAAAAATCGCGCTGATGAGAAAATTGAGCATCATAAAGATGACGCCGGCAAAGTAGATGCGCAGGAAGGGCACAGCATGACCGAGCACCTCGGGCTGTGCTCCCAACAAAAGCAACGTAGGGCGGGCGATCAAGCCCCCGAGCAAAGCCATCACAACGGCCAGCAGTGCCCCCATCAGAATGGCCTGTTGCGCCGTATGGCTGAGGTCTTCGTGGCGCTCAGCCCCGTAAAATTGGGCAACCAGAGTACGCGACCCGGTACTGATCGCCATCGCCATGACCATCGTCAGAAACAGAATTTGCCGACTGAGTCCCACCGCTGAAATCGCAGCCGGACCCAGTTGCCCGACCATGGAGATATCGATGAGGCCCTCCGCTGCATCGAGCATCGAAGCAGCCACCACTGGCCAGGCAATAGCCCAGACCTGGGGCAGGACAGAAGTTTGATCTATGGGATTTGTAGAAGTGCGGGAAGCCGATCTGGATTGGGGCATGGGTGCGCTCAGTCGGCAGTTGGATGGGAAGCGACGGGGAGCACGAGCCGCGAAGGATGCGCTGCCGAGTGATGTACGACATTCGTCGCCCTCACCAGCTCGGTATCAGCCAAATCGTTCCTTCCCGTGTTGTGATTGCGGTCGTGGTTGGGGAAGTCGCTGGATGTGATCTCCAGACGAATGCGATGGCCCGGCTCAAAACAGCAGGCCGTTGGGCCGAGTTGGATGCGCAATTCCACCACCGTCCCCAATTCCAACAGCTCTTCACTATCGAGGCCGTTGCGGTGACGCGCACACACCATGCCGTAGCACATCTCCCGCGCGGGAGCCTGATCCCCATCTGTGGGCGGGTACTCATCCACCAAGCGTGCAAAGAAATCCGTATCTGGCGCTGACGAACTGACAAAGAGGACAGCTTCTGGATAGCCGGCAATCTCCACGGCTTCAGTCAGAGGCTCAGAGCGATAACAGAGGATGTCATCGCGATCCTCCAACAGGCGCCGGTCCGACGGACCCGTAAACAACTCCTTCGTCCACAAAGTTGGCACCGGGTTTTGAGGATCGTAGTCGAAGCGATCGACACCGTCATTTCCACCGTCGGCTGACAGCCGCCCGGAGCCACCAAATCCGGCATTGCCGTCGCTGCTCAACAAATACGCACGGGATGTCGTATTCGGCGGCCAGGTATCGGCCTCGCGCCAATATCCCCCATGCCCTGCCATCGCGAAATAGCGCACTGCTGGCTCGCGATCAATGCCATTATCAACTTCTTTGAGCCAGTAGTCGAACCAGCGGATGATCATGCCCGGCAGATCAAGCTCGGCCTGCGGACCAAAGTCGAACCCGGCCACCTGCCGGCTACCGAGACTCGGATGGTTCCACGGACCGGCGACCAGCTTTGTCTGCGACCGCGCCTGCTCGGTGCGACCGTTGCGCTGCATCAGTTGCAGATGCCGCATTGAACCATTGCAGTGATCGTACCAGCCGCTGAAGTCGAGATTTGGCACCGCGACTTCCCCGTGTACCTCGTCGAACCGCCATGCCCGCCGGTTTGGATGCGCCAGCCAGTCTCTCGCGTACTCCGCCAGCCCCGGCGGCAGGTGGCGCGGGAAGTCTAACCACGGAAGGTAGTCGAGCCATTGTTTTTCGACATCCTCGCCCCATTCCTGTAACGCCTCCGCTGGCGTGTGCGGCGGCGGCAATCCCTGGCGTCGCCGAAGGTCCGGAGCCATAGAAGTGAGCCACCACTTGATGCGCCGTCCCGGGCGGAACCCACCCGGCCAATCCACCTCTGTCAATTCCAGGGGAATGGTGTACGCACACATCGCCACCAGATGCGGCGGGCGCAATTTTGCCAACTGCCACTGCATCCAGGCATTATAAGAAGCTCCCAGAGTCCCCACCCTGCCGTTGCACCAGGGCTGCGCCGCCAGCCACTCCACAGAGTCATAACCATCTTCGGCATCCCCCGTATGCGCCTCGGTAAACGGTACCCAATCGCCCTCAGACCCATATCGCCCGCGCGAGTCCATACTCACCACGGCGTAACCGGCGCGCACATAACGCTCAAAACCGGATTTCGGACGACCGTATGGCGTGCGCAACAAAATTCCAGGGAAGCGTCCCTCCACATCGGGTCGAAATACATGCGCCGCCATTCGCACGCCGTCGCGCATCGGCACCCATACATCAGTCTCAGTAAGAATCTCCACAGTATTATTCATCGTACCGGCTCCGTATCAATAGTACCCATCGGCACCTCCAGCAGGTCCTCTCCGAGGATCACCTGACCATCGAATACCTCTCCCACCTCGTGCAGCACCCGCTCCCGAACCCCGGGCGTTTCCAACTGCTCCGTCAAATGAACGAGAACCAGTGTCTCAACGCCGGCATCCCGCGCTGTAGCTGCCGCATCGAGATGACCGGAACAGCAACTTGTCAGGCGTTCGTCATCGACCGCACCATTGATGAAGTGGCACATGTGCAACAGCACATCCGCACCTCTTGCCAGATCCGTAAGCCGATCCACTGGCGCTGTATCGCCGCCGAATACAATGGTACCATCAGGTGTGGTCAAACGATATGCCAGACAGGTGAGTTGGGGTTGCACGTGTACCACCTCTGCCACATCGACCTGCCAATGATCGGTCTCAATCCGATCTCCGGAACCGACCTCGCGCACCTGTGGATTGGGCCTCTTCCGCGGCATAGTCCCGCCGCGCGCCTCGTACACAAAATGGCTGCCCGGGTGCAAGGTGCGGGCCGCCAGGTCCGGGCCAAAAGCACCATCGGCAGAGAACAACCGATGCGACATATGCGCTGTTGGCGCCGGGCCGTACACCTGCAACTCCGGGATCTGACCGACGCCCTGATCCCAGCGCGTCAGCACCAGGTAGGCAAAATCTATACAATGGTCGTAGTGCAGATGGGTGAGGAACAAATGATCAATTGAAGGCAAAGCGAGACCCGCTTCGAGCATGCGCCGCACCGACGCCGGGCCGCAATCGAAGATCAGGATCTCGTCACCCGTCTGGACGAGATAGCTGGAGCCGCCGCGGTGCGCGAGCGGAGCGGGGGTACCGGTGCAGAGGAGTTGAAGTCGCGTCATTCCTTTTGTCCTATCTTGCAGTTCATAAGCGCAGACAATATCCGACAAATCTCACCAAAGCGCAATGGCAACTCTTCATCCTCTGTGCAACCTTCTCAGAACCCCCTGAGCCACATCCATATTGAACTGATGCCCCCCGTCGAACCGATCCACAAACAAATCCTCTATAGCACCTGCAACCCGATACGCCTTCCGAATCCGTGCCAGACCGCGCTCTGCCCAATCGTGTGGGATAAGCCGATCCCGCGTCCCAATCTCAATCACCATAGGCCGGGGCGCGATCAAAGAAAAAATCTCCGGCGTATCGCCGTAGCAGAGCAGACCGGGAATCAACTGCGCGCCGCACTGACTCAGAGCCTGATAGCGTTCCTGATACAAATTCATACACCCGGACGGAACAGCGATCTTAATCCGGGAATCAAATGCCGAAATCATCATCGTCATCCGCCCCCCCAGCGACAGCCCCGCGCACCCCAGCCGGTCCCCATCGACAAAATCGAGCGCCTGTAAAACATCCAGAGCAGCCTCCAGATCGCAGAGATGGAACGCCACCACAGTAGTACCCAACAAAGTGGCACACATATAATTCCGGGGACAAAAATCAGTCCGGGGACCGGGATAACCGGGCCGACGCTCCCCAAACCCCCGGAGATCCGGAGCGAGAACCACATAACCCTGTTCTGCAAACCCGTGCCCGAAATCGTAACTGCACTTATCGATCTCAGCCTGTCGTTCGGGCGTATCATTCAGCCCCACCACACTATCCTTCCCAAAATGCCCGTGCCCGTGAATACAGAGAAGACCCGGCGTTTTATCCCCCTGCGCCAGACCCTTTGGCACCAGGAGATAAGCCGGCACAAAAACCCCGGACTCCGTCTGATAGGAAATCCGCCTGCGCACGTACAGACCGCAATCGATCTCCTCCTCAAATTCAAGACAAAGCGCAGCCCGTTCGGGCCGCGGGCCAATCAGCCCGGTCAGCACATCTCGAAACGCCTCCTGCCAGGCGCAAAAGTCCTCCTGAGTCGCACCCTCAAACAGAAGAGACGGCTGCGCCTGATCAATCAAACGAGAAAGATCGTCTTCAAAAGATATAGGTCGCAAAAAATCCTCCTTTGCCTAATCGCGTGCGCCCCGGATGGGATGAATCTCTCGAAACTTCTGGAACTCCCAAAAAGCGTGGTCTGCCGCGTACCCGTTTGGAACCTTCTCTGTCTTATCCAGCCGCTTGTACGCCACACGCACGTGGAGCACCTGCGGTTCATCTACGGGAAGCGCGTTCACCTGCCAGTTAAAATCCCACGCGGGGCTACTCTGCCCCGGAACAATTGACCCGCCAGCACCCGAAGGAGAAAGATAGAACCGGAACCCTGGATAATCGTCTGCCATAATCAAAAACATCATACTGCGAATAATGCCAAAATAAAAGGGATGATCAAAAGTATGTCCCGAATCCGAATGGCTGAAATTCCGCTTCCCATCCAGGAATGCCGTAGCTGCATCCCGCCCCCAGGGTTCGCGTTCATCCACCGGCAGATCGGTCGGAAAAACCATCGCCCCCTGTCCGTGGATCGGATTGTAATAATAAGTCCACAGCCCCTTCTCGATAAAGTGGATACCACCATCCAGGGGAGAATTGACATAGCAGCACCATCCAAAGGAATAGTCTTCCTGCAACCTGTGACCCTTTCGAGCCGTCGCGGTCATCTCATAGTCGATATAATGTGGCGGAACCAGCCGATAGACCCCCCGCGTCTCCACGAAATTATTGGCCTCTGACGCCTCCTTAAACAATTCCACTGCGGTTTCATCTACCCGCCGCACCGCGGGCCGTTTCCCCCGATGATGACCGAAGAGCAGCACCCCATTTCCCCGCGACACAGCGGTGTGACCATCTTTGATCGAAGTCAGAAACCAGACCCCACTGTGCTGATCCTGGCCAGCGCCGTGGTCGGTATCGTCTCCAATAATCGCACGCAATTCGCCAGCAGAGATAAAATAACATGGCTCAAACATAAGTATTTCTCCTTAGAGGATGACTCATCAATATAGCACCCCATTTTGGTGGAGTATTAGGGTTTGGGTTTCAAGGCAACTGCCACGGACCGCTGTCTCGCCATACCTGATTGTATTCCTCGCCTGCTTCGGCCGCACTCAGCAAAGGTATAAGAAAGGTACTCAAGGTTTCAACTACTGTCGAAAGCTTCATAGGAGCATCAGACAGACCACTTCGGTTCAAAAATGCTTCCCACTGTGCCTCTTTCACAGAGTCTTCAGCGAATTGCTCCCGCAACGCAACTGGCCGATCCTTCGGCAGATTTGTCTCTCGTCGTGCAAACGTCGCCCGAACGGCTTCAATGAGCACTAGCCCTTCAAATGAAAAAGTCCTGGCCATCAGATAGAGGTCGTAGAAATCCTTCATCCGACTATTCCTCATGCCCAGATAGACCAGAGCCTGGAATTTCTCGGCCACAACTGTTTCGGGTGGGTATGCGAACACCTGGGGTTCCGGGAAATCCAGCAGCCCTGGAAAGGTCAGACGCTTCGCTTCTGGTGTAACAACATCTCCGAACCCAATATCTACTGTAACTGGAAATTCTGCCGTATCGAGCCGGGCCATCAGACGCACCCGCTGGCTTTCGTACACCTGGTCCTCACGAATCGCCTGAACCGTGATGCCTTCTGGATCGAATACCATCCCATCCGGTTCAACAGATGTTGTAGAGATTTGCCGAAAAACCTGTGCAATATGTTCTGCCGACGCATTCCCATAACCCAGCAAGTCCAAATCTCGAGTGACCCGATGCGGCTTACCTGTAAGGGCAATGAAAAGCATTGCGCCTTTGAGCACAAACCGATCTGCATATTCCGACTGCGAAAGCCGGTAGAGTAGCCGCTCCAGGGCATAGGTGGTAAGCAAAAGCTGGTAATCCTCCCCGGTTTTGTCCCTGAGATTTTGCAGGCGCTGGCGTATCGAGATCGGCAGGTGTTTTATCCTCCCAGTGCTCATACTATTGCCTCCATATAGGGCCGCATCACATTGGTCATCCGACAGACTTGTGCGAAATGCCAGAGGTCATCCATTGTAGCTTTCCGTTCTCGAATGCAGTCTCGCAAGGCTTCGATAGCCACATCCAGGCCGATTTTGTTCCGGTATTTGAAGCAGTCCGCCACAGTCTTGGCCGGATTGTAGATCCGCACCTGGATATGTTCAATGGTATGTGCTTCAATGCCCTCATCAAAGGCAGGCCCTGAAAAACGAGCAAACCGAACCTGTAGCCCATCCACTTTGGGCTTACGTGCTTTGTTTGGAATCGCCATCCAAACCTGAAATGGAAGCTGTGTGGTCAGTTCGTGGAACTGCAGCGCAGAAAGCAGACAGATGACGCCCTGAGGTACCCTTTTGCAGGCTTCCGCCAGGCTGTGATGCGCTGTCCACTCAGCATCGGGGAGGGTGTAAAGCCCCCGTCCCACCTGGCGCAGCATGCCCCGGTTTCTGAGCCTGCTGAGGTATTCACGTGGGATCCCGTACGGGTCCAGATCCCGCGGCCTCAGCATACCTGCCTGTTTTACGAGCGCGAGAACACTGGATTTTGGTGATTTATCCATAGCCTTACTGTGTTACAAATTGTCGATATTTACACCTAAATATATACATTTCCAGACAAAATTGCCATACTTTAAAGCACATATCTGTCGCGAAAAGTACTGTTACAAGCCCTGCTGATGAGGAAGTACGTTGACAAAACACGCAGAATTGAATATTACAAGAACGGTTATTAAATGTTAAAAACTGTTGACTTGTATAGTACAGTGCATTATTTTTTATGCGAATCGTACAAGGCTTAAAGTACACCACATAGACTGAATCTGGCAGAGGCACACATAATACCCCTGCCAGACGCGATTCACCGGGGATTACTCCCGGTGGTAAATTTGCTTAAATATGTTAATCGTGAATACAATAAACCGTATCCACTCATAAGCCTGCTTAAGCATGGATCGGTGGAACATAGAGATTCCTCCTTTCTCATTTGAAAGTTAAAAATCCCCTTTATTCTTTTTGCCGGAAAATCGAGGGACTTTATACGGCGGATGTCCGACCATCCGCCGTATTTTTAATCAAAGACATTCTGTTGGAAAAGTCAACCAGACAGAATGTCTTTTTTTATTTTTCCCTGTATTATAGAGATTTCTTTTTGAAACGAAAAATGAATGGAATTTAAAAAAATAGGTTGTCCTCTATGGGTGACCTAT
>JAGWBW010000217.1 GCA_021295695.1 Candidatus Latescibacterota bacterium | reverse complement strand
TAACCGCCAGCAATAAAGCTCACGCAAAATATCAGGCCAAAAAGCACGACAATCGTAATATCATGGGTGTAATAATCAATGGAGAGACGCTTATACATTAAACGATTAAAGGTCGGCAAAAAAGATACTGCCAGCACTGCGCCAAGAACACAAGAGATCAGTGTCAACAAAAAGGACTCACACCAGAACTGCTGAACGAGTTGCAGGCGTGAAGCACCAACCACCTTGCGTATGCCAATTTCTTTTGCGCGTGTAAAAGAAACCGCAATGGACAGGTTCACAAAATTGATACAGGCAATCAGAAGAACTCCCAGTGCAATACCAGATAAAATGTAAGCATATATCGGATCGCTCACAGACTCAAGGCCAGAAATGTTGGGATTGAGATGTATTTCTGTTATCGGTTGCAACTTTAACTGGAACAGGAACCTGCTCGCGCTTTTGTGTATAACCTCTTCAACAAGGCCTGGAAATCGCGCTTCAAGACTCGCCACGCCTATGGCACTGGGCAACTGGACATAAAGCATCGTGGACATATAAATATTCCAACTGTCAATATCCGTTCCAAAAAGCGACATACTCTGATACGGCAGTAAAAACTCAAATTGAATACTGGAGTTTTCGGGGGAATTCTTCGCAATTCCCGTGACAATAAATTCGTGTACCTCCCCTAATTTTACCGATAGTTTTTCATCTAAAGAATAGTCGTTACCGAAATATCTACGAGCCATCCTCTCGCTCAAAACAATTGAATTTTTATTCATAAAAACAGATTCAGATTGTCCCTGAAGCAGCGGAAAAGTGAATACATCGAAAAAGCCTGTATCGACAAATAGTATATCTTCATGAAAGACTTTATCGCCATATTTCATCTGGGCCTTTTTTTTTGTCAGTCTAACGCAGTGCTCAATGTCCGCGAATTGATTCTCAAGTGCCGGTGCCAGTGGTGCTCGAACAAAAGCACTTATTGATCTTTGACCGCGTGCCTGCTCTTGTATTTTATAGACCCTGTAAATGCGGTCTGCATTTTTGTGAAATGTATCGTAAGTCCACTCGTGATAAACATACAGATAGGCCAAAATGCAAAGCGCAATGCCCATTGCCAATCCCAAAATATTGATCAGGGAATAGACGCGGTTCCGCAGTATGGTTCGAATCGAAACTGTGAAATAATTTTTGAGCATCGCACTTCCATACCCGCCGCCAACAATCAAGTGTAACTCAAATAGGCTTTGCGAGTCCCTGTCCTTTTTCTTTTAAGTATTTTGCCACGTCAATCATATCGGGCCACCATGTCAGGAGTTGACCAAACCGTCCCACCAAACGCTGCGACATAAGACGCGCATCTTCTATACTCCGACCATCCATCAGATCATCTGGTACAGGCCGCGCCGAAATCACGCCCTTGAGCACATCAATATATTTTGCAACATCCCGCGCCCAATAACCGGGTTTCCCTCGATATATATTGAGGCGATGATCCAGAGCAACAATTCTGTTGCTTGCCCATTGGCGTCGAAGCAAGTGGACAAATTCTTCAAAGTCGTCAAGTGGCATATTCCCCAGATCAATCAGATGGTCACCCAAATTGCGTAGATTTTCCGCATCATTGAACTGCCCAGGTCGGATTTCATAAGCCCGGATGATCATCCGGATAAGGTCGTTAATTCTCATAAACAGTGCGTTCTGCCAAATATCATCGCGTGAGAAAGCTCGAGATTCAAGCGGTGCGTGCAAAACAGCCCAGGGCAAATGGCCAAAACAAGAATTGGTAAAACATGTCCACAATGTAAGACCAAAAGTACCATCCTGTCCGCGGTTTACGGGCATAAAAGGCGGTAACAAAGTGCGATTGTCCAACCCCACAAATCCCGTCATACAAAATGTAGCATCACTGACCGTTGTTTGATTCACAGACCGGAGTACTTCGCCACACGTACATGCAGAACAATAAGCCGCGTGTGAATGCACAAGGCGTTCGTGGGACTGATCGTTTAACAGAAACTGATATGTGGGCAAACGGCTTCCCGAATCACCGATCAATCCGTTAAAAGTGATCAAAACGCGTCCGCCCCGTGACGCAAGGCGTTCAAAAAATGTCACATCCAATTGATTAAAATCTATTTCATCTTTACCAAAATCAGAGATACACTGCCCCACATCTTTTCCAAGTAGCGTTTCGTGAACAGATAGAATATCCCGTTTTGCAAAATTGACGGCTCGAAGGCCAGTTTGTCGGTTGGGATAAAACCACCACTCATTCGGGTCTGTGCCTGACTTAAATGCAAGCCCCTCCTTAAAATGAGGCGCAGGAGCTATGCGGCAAACTGTGTCGTCATCCGCGCTAAAAAAAATATCGCCCGCTGTACTCAACAACAGGGCGTTTCGATTCATACCGGTGGAATTGCCACACTGTTCTACGTCAAAGAAAGAAAAATTGACAACATCAGGCGGCAGTCCTTGCTCAATTAGCATTTTGGCAAATTGCTTTTTCTCCTCTAATCCACAATAGTAAATCGTTCCCTCACAACTCTTTTGCATGCTCTTCAATACCTGCCGATATTTTTTTCTTGTATGAACATGTTCAGATCCATCAACAACGATAAACGCCTGTTTTCTCTCGAACTGTTTGGCATTGGCAACATAACTGGAAAGTGCTCGTTTTAAGTAATCCACGCGGTTGCAGGTCATAATTCCGACCGAAGTGATGGCCTGATGTGGAAGAGCCTGGAATTCCTTTTTAAAGCAGGCTTTGATGATATCCTGGTATGCAACAAGAAGTCCATCATCAGCGAGTTCCAGCAATTGTTGTTTGATTTTCTTTAACCGTCTGTGTCCGAGATTATGGTTTGGGAGAAATCGCTGAAAAACTTGCCGCCAATGTCCTGGTGCGTAATTGCGATTTATAGCTGCGCCGAGCAAATTTTGGGCATGATCATCTAATGTTGCAAATGTTCTGCATCGCCATAACAATTCGATGATTTGACTGGAGACTATTTTCCCCGCACGCTTATTCCCGGAATAGCCCATCCACAGGTCCTTGCCAACCGGAAATTGATCCATACCCATAAATCGGTAGTGTTCAGCGCGTGTAATATCCTGCATTGTCTCAAACCTCTTCATCGCCCTATCTCTCTATCATATCATCAGGGTATCTCAGTCTTAAGTATCGTCAGATTGCCCGACGGTCTGAGCAGATAGAGCACATCCTGTCCCTCCTCGAGACCAGAGACAAGGTCGCCATTCAGACGTCCGTCCTGAATAAAACTCGGACCTTTGACTTCAATATGGGTTATGGGATCGCCATCCTGATTCAGCATCCAAATTGTACTGTTGTGCATATCCAGCACACACACCTGATTTAAAAAATTGATCGTCAATGCACTGGGCTGCATACCGTCTATCAGTGGAATATTGCGATAGGTGATATTCTGAGGGTGTTCGTTGCTGCCAAATTCAATCTGTCCTTTTATAAGGCGATGTTCTTCAGGGAAGGACATCCAGAGCGTGTTTTTCCAAAACAACAGATCATAAGGCGGGGTTGTCGCCTGAATAGGTTCGGACCACACCTCAACGATTTCGGCTCTCGGAGGAAGATCCCTGAATTGAAAAAAGTTGAAAATTTTCAGCGTACCACCTGCAACCACATAGAGCCGCCAATGATTATACTTATCATACCGTTTTACAAATTCTTGTGTCATGGCTATACGGTCAGTGGAATCAACCTGCCAGACAGGCGGTTCAGATAGATAGGGATACGATTTACGAAACTGAAAAACCCATCCAGACGAGTTGGTAGAGAAGAACTTAATATAAACCGCTTGTGTATGAGGATCAATGCCAGCGACAAAAGTATCTCCATAGCGGGAGAGATCTATCTGAGAACTTACTGGATTCCAAATCACTGGCAAAGAAGAGCCTGCTATAGAAATAGAAGAGGATAACAGATCAGGTCCTTCATTCAGATAGATAGACGCTTCATCAACCGTCGGCGGTCTTCCTGGGGGGGCCCTGAGCCTATCTGGTGGGTAGTACGCCTTGCGATGCATTGTCACACCGCCAGCCTCAACTACACAAAGAAGCGGGTGCGTCGTCGTATAGGAACCAATAGAACCTATGGCAAGGCGAATGGATGTTTCGGGTACTATGGTAAATTGAGTAGAGTAAGATGTGAGGTAGA
>JAGWBW010000216.1 GCA_021295695.1 Candidatus Latescibacterota bacterium | reverse complement strand
TCCGGTTCGTCCGCGACCTTGCGTGACGCCTGTTCGAGTAGCGCGTAAGCGCGGTCGAAGAAGGCCTTGTCATAGACATCCGGGTATGCTCGTTCACTTGCCCAAAAGATGCTGCGCGCCTCCTCCATCAGATTCCAATAGGCCTCGATTTCCGTGGCTGCTGGGCCGAATGCGCGTTGATAGTAATCCTGTAGAATCGCCTGCCCATCCTGAGACGGATCCCACAAGAGATGCGCCATGAGATAGTATTGTGGCCCGTGCGTTGCCCAGTGTTCCCATACCATATCGACAAAGATGCCCATCGCTTTTTCGCCGATCAGTTTGAAGTCCTCGATTGCTTGTGTGAGAGCCACATCCGGCTGTCCCTGAGGCCAGCCCGCGGGCTCACCGACATTGGGTCGCCACATCATGTGCTTCGCGACCTTCGACCACGCGATGTATTGCTCTTTGTGTGTAGAACCCCTGGTTGAACCACGGTCGATCAGGCCGTCCCGGTTGAGGAAATTCGCCACGCTTGCCACAATGACATTCTCTGCCGGAACTTCGCGAATCGGAGCAGGCCGGGAATGCCCGTAGGCCAGCATCATGACATAGTAGTCTCGATCCGGATAGCGCTGTTTGAGGAGCCGCGCACATGTGTTAGCGAACCGGACGTGCCGATCGGATAGCGCGGGCAGTTCCTGCCTGGTACCTTTCCAGTGAAACGAACGGGGCTCGCCATCCGGATGGTCCCAGGCGCGACAAGGCTCACAAACACAATGCCCGCTGGCCCAGCCGTCGTTAGGCGACGCATTGAAGACGCGTTGATTTGGGTTTTGTTTTAGTGCTTCCTCGACATCCGCGAGCCATTGCTGCGGCACCTCCGGGTTCGATTGGCAGAGCTTGGCGTTTTTGGGTTGTGGAAATCCGCTCCGCGTTCCATCAGGCTGAAGTGCGAAGTATTCGGGGTGCGTTTCGTGAAATCGCTCCCACCAGTCGCGGAATCCATGCCCTCCTTCCATTTCGAGGGACCCCAACTGCAGCCGTTGACGGCGTGTCCACTTCTGGGATCGACCGTATTTTCCCCTGGGTGCCAGCCTGGAGTAACTGAACAGTCCGGCCCGGTAACGAAGACTGGGGTGGTAGCGATACCTGAAGGTCGCGAAGCGGATGGATTCCTGCGGGACGATATCCTCGCCGAGATCGCCGGGCCAGAGCCAACGCACGCCGAGTTGATCGTGCAGAAACGTATAGATCGCATTTACAGTCCCATACTCTTGCTGGATTCCCTCGATCCGTTTCCCGTTGATCTGTGCAATCAGGTGGTTGGGATCCCAACGGTCTCGCCCCGCGATTACGAGGTGCTTTTCGCTCGCCGCGATGACGATTTCCTCGGGGTGTTGGAAGTCGAAGTCGATCTTTGGAAACAGCGAATCAAGCGCCGGTTGATAACCCATCCAGATGGCCCGATCTGGGAGTTGGCGGGGTGGACCGTCGATCCATTCTGGTCGAGTGCCACAGGTTTTCTCGATGTAATCGGCAAGGTCAATCGCGGCATTGCGCGTGAAAGGTGGTGCATCTGGAAAGAGGATCAGCGGCGCCGGTTTGATCCCGGCTTTTTTATCGACGAGGGTGAACTCGGCGGTATCGGCTGCTGAAATCGAGGTTAGCACGATGGAAACGGTGCGGAGCAGCTTTATTTTTTTTAACATGTTTTATTCCTTGATAGGGGAGACTACACATTATTTGTCTCGAAGCGCATCGACCGGGTTTTTCGTCGCTGCGATGAGGACTGACTTGTCTATTCTGTCACAATCGCTTCAGGTGAGACACGAACGGATGACAATATCAAGTAGGTAAAGGCCATCATCATTACAGCAGCTGAAATCAATAGTGTTGCCTCCCAGCCAAAAGTTTCACCAAGATAGCCACCTGATAACGCTGCAAATAGATCCAGGTCATGGTTCTTTGTCTTCGATATGAACAACAGACGGAATCATCCGAGCAGATGTTCCAAGAACGAGGGTCAGTAATCCCCCTGTTAGGAACCACGGCTGCGGGCCAAATACATCGGTTACGGGACCTATCACGATGAGACCGAGCATCGTTGTAAACTGCACGGAACTATGAAGAGCTCCAAATACGCGGCCTTGTAGATGGGGATCGACATTGGCCTGAAGGAGCGCCCGGAGAGGCGCGTTGATAAGCGAGCTACCCACGCCGCTTAAAGCTATGCCTGTGATGGCTAAAGTAAGACGGGTATGAGGGGCTATACCTACGAGTATTGTTCCAATGCCATACACTATCCAGCCGAAGATCGTCGTCAGGATTCGGCGACGGAAGCCTCCCCAGGCCCCGACCAGAAGGCCTCCCAGGACAATGCCGGCTCCCCAGGCAGAATTAAACCAACCAAGTTCGGCAGCACCTCCATTGAAGTGATCTGTTATCAAGAGGGGCGAGATGGTCATCTTCGTGTTCCCAAATATGTTTAATACGGCAGCAATTAAGATTAAGTTCCGAAGACCGGTCCATCTCCACAAATAACGAAATCCTCCCAGCATATCAGCCCAGATTCCACTCCCTGGGTTATGCTTCCCCTCCATCCTTTTTGGCTGTGGAATCATAATGAAGAGGAGAGGACCGATAGCAAGCATCGCAGTCAAAACATCGATGGCCAATATGATATGTATCTCAAACACAGCCAGTGCCAGTGCTCCAAGGGGAGGCCCTCCCATACTGAGTACTCCATGCAGGGTTTGATTCGTTCCCTGGATCCTGGCCAGATGTTTTTCGGGCACCATCAGAGGCGTGGAAGTTATCATCGCCAGGCCCTGAAATGCACGACCAATACTCGCCAGGAAGTTTACTGCGTATATATGCCATATCTCGATAATTCCCGTCCAGAAAAGACCAGCAAGACCGGCCATGGCTATCGCAACAAGCGTATCCGAGATGATCATTACGATTCGGCGGTTCCATCTATCGTTCAGTGTGCCAATGATGGGAGCCAAGAAGACTTCTGGTAGATAGGCAACGAGAAGTGAGGTCGCGAGAATGGTCGCAGATCCTGTCTTTTCCGTAAGCCACCACACCAGAGCAAACTGTGCAACTTGAGTTCCAAGAGACGACAGCGTTTGTCCCGTCCATATAGTAAAGAAGCCGCCAGCCCATGCCCCGTCTCTATTCAGATGAATCAATTATTTCTCCTTTTGGACAATAGGCAGTTCTTAATTTTGCCTCTACCCGGTTCGGGCGGTACACGCTCATTAGACTGTATTATGTCTGAACTCAAATTCTGCTCGCAAAATCCCGAATAAGAGCCTGTCCCAACGTCGATTGGACCAATATATAGCTTCACGCTCACATCCTTCCTGAGTAAACCCGAGCTTCTCAAGAACTCGGATGGCACCCGTATTATTGGAAGCTGTCTCAGCCGAAATCCTGTACAAATCCAAATGCTCAAATCCAAATCGAAGTATTACCAGTGCAGCATCTGTGCAGTACCCCTTACCTCTATCCCTCCTGCGGGCAATGCCAGCACCGAGGCTGGCGGTACGATTTTTCAAGTCGATTTCCGACAACTGAATGTCGCCAAGGAGATTGCCATCTGGACTGAAGATGCCCAGGTAAACTTGAGTCTTTCCTTGCTTCTCCTGGATCTCCTCGAACCATTTTTCCGAGCCTTCGAGTGAATGACCTGGCCTGACTGGTTCAGTCGGAATTGGCTCCTCGATCTCATAATGTTCCCAAAGAGTGCGGCAATGCTCGCGTTCCATAGTTCTTAAAACCACTTTTTCACCACGTAATTCGATCATGGGGGGCCTTTCGATAATAAAATATGATTCAGTGGTATGCCGTCGTTCACTTCTTGCGACCGAGGTTTATGAGGTTGAAAATAAATACTTTACAAGAACATCGCTTGATTCTAAATCGAAACCAGCTATATTTTCGTACATCTTATTAGAGATGGACTGTTAGTGTCTTGTTTCATGATTGGTTTAAAAGTTCTCAACTATTTTAATGAGAGGGAGGTGTGGGACTCGATGAAACAGACTATGGATGCCGTATATGAAAATGGAGTCTTCAGACCTTTGAATAAAATTAATACCTGATGCTACGGATGGCCGGCGTTTTGTCATGCTGAGCGTAGCCGAAGCATCTTTTCCACCTGAGTTAGTAGTAGATTCTTCGACTCCGCTGCGCTCCGCTCAGAATGACAGTGCAATAGCGCATCGCTGAGAAGGGGCAAAATGAGTTTTAAAACAGTCTCTGAGGGTCAGCATGTCCGTATTGTAATAGAAACGTCTTTTGAAGAAAGTTTCGAGGATCTTCTTGAACTGGCTGCAAAGGTCTATGAGGGACTCTCCGATGATGACATCGACAGCATTGAGAAGATTGCACACGGCCGTCGGGACTTTTCCGGAGATAGGAAGGGTGCTTAACATTTCTATTTTTTTAATTCGGCTTGCGAGACGTAGCTTTGATTATAGACCTCGCTCTGCTTTTAATCGCTTTTAACCGCTCAAACCAAGGAGGAATCATGCTGCGGGTCAGCGATCCCGATCCTATGGTTCAGAAGTACATCGATTCCGAGTTCGGGCTGCGATGTCTCAACGAGGGCACGCATTGCACGGAGTGTGTGAGGGTAGAAGACAGGGAGATATGGGGAGTCGGTGATGCACCTTCTTCCTCAAATTATCCGGGCTTAGCGGCTCGAAAGTTCATCAGGGCGCACGAGATGCACGAAGAACTTGGTCTTGCAAGCCCGGCCGAGATTATCGGCGTAGGCATTCTGAATGAGCTATCTGCTCACACAGCAGCCAGGACTCGAGATGCCCTCTGGTATGAAGCTCATGGAAGCGAAGGCGGTATCCCCGTCTGCATCAGGCCGTGTATGTGGCAGGCTGGGCAAGATGTACTTGATATCGCGATCCTTGAATCCATGCTCCAACGGAAGGAGTTGGAAATCGCCACCGAAATGCTGTCTCGTTTTCTGGTCAGGATTGCGGAGCACAGGTAATTGGAGCCGCTCACAGTCTCTTTTCAAAAAAAATCACCTCAAATCCGGATATCTTCTGTCGTTCAATTTCACAATATCCGCAATTTGCTGCACTGTTGTATCTAAACAGAGTATTTTATAACCCAAATCATCTGCTCTCTTCTCAAGTCTATTCAGGATCGTCTGACCAAATCCTCGTCTTTGAAAATCAGGGTGAACGCGCATCCTTTTAATCTCCGCCTTATCATCTGAAATTCGTTGCAAGGCACCTATTGTAACCAGTTTCTCTTCGCAAAATCCTGCCAAAAACTCGCCTTTGTCAGCTATATATGTCTCTTCAATAGTATGGAGGTCATTGTCCTGAGCACCGCTGCCTGCATTTGCTCCCACCTGATCTAGTGCTAAGTTGTGTAGATTCCAGACTTCGTTGTGGTCAGAAGCCTGATAACGACGAATTTTCAACATGAATATCTCCATTTAGAGTGCTTATGTCGTATCGATCCAC
>JAGWBW010000215.1 GCA_021295695.1 Candidatus Latescibacterota bacterium | reverse complement strand
CTCGGCACATTTACACAGGTGGCTCTGGTCGAACACCCCGTTGAAGTGAACTGGGGTAAAATCATCTACAAACAGCTTTCCGTGAACAGTTCTATTGCCCAGAACTGGCCCAGTTGGCAACGCGCCCTCGAAATGGTCATCGCCAAAACAATAGATCCCACAGCGTACATATCCCACAGACTGCCACTCGAAAATTGGGAACAAGCATTTGATGGCGCAGAGCGACAAGAGGGACTGAAATACGTCCTGCACCCTTAAACCACTGGCACAGTCACCAGGATGTGTTCAATCCAATCATCGCTGTCATTGATCAGCTGATGGTAGGTATGCGGCGGTAAATGCACCGCATCACCTGGCTCCACGGGATAAATCTTATCGTCGATTTTCATCTTGCCATGACCGCGCGTAAAATAATAAATCTGTTCTTTGTCATCGTGCATGTGATAATCGCCCGCCTTGCGGCTCTGCATCATGTGCAGAGTAAACCCCGATGCCGCCAACATCGGTGCTTCTTCCTCGCTCAAACCAGCAGCCCCCTTCTGCCTGAAAATCGACCAGATCAACGCCGTTTCATGGCCCACTGTGGGTGTGGCATCTTGCCAATTGCGAATCACCATCTGTCTTTCCTCCATTTTAAGTGTTGATGTTCAACGCCGCATCGATCTCTGCCTGATATTCATACAACTCACCGCTTTCGATCTCTGCTGCCGTCACAGTGCGACCTGCGCGAGCAGACTCGCAAATCGCATAAATCGCCGCAACATCCTTCATCCCCTCAACACCATCGACCTCAATCGGTTCATCATTCAAGACAGCACAGGCGAGTTCGTATTGTTCATAAGCGATCAATTTCCAATCTACTGCCTGATCGCCCACGCTATTTTTGGTAGGAAAAAAATGATCTAAGAGAGGATGCAATTCAAAATCGTCAACAGCACTCAGAATCGCATTCTGATCTCTCACCTCGCCATCTGCCGACTGCCATATCGCCCGACTCCCGCGACTGCCATAGCTCTGGAAACACCCTTTATCGCCTAAAATCAACTGACTGCGGCAGGCACCGTGCCCTCCAATGCCCACAATAAAACTCACCATCACACCGCTTTCCATCTTCATCATCGCCATTGCCGTATCTTCTGCCGTAGCGGGAACTTCGCTGGGCATCGCGCGAAAACGCTGCTGATAAAATTCATACCGATCGCCAATAGACTGTTGCTTTTTTCGGACCGGCTCCACCAGGCGCGCATCGCCATATACCTCGACCACATCGCCGAGTTGATACCGAATCAGATCCGCATAGTGTACTCCCATATCGATCAATGGTCCCCCGCGGTCTTTCAAATGCCGCCAGGGCGTGATAAAAATTTCATTGCCACCTCGCAGGGCGTGAAAAGTCGCCATATAAGGCGTTCCGATCCGCCCGGTATCCAACAAATGGCGCGTTAACCGCGCCGAAGGATCGCGCCGATAATTTTCAGCTACCGACAGTTTTCGCCCATTGCGCTCCGCCGCCTCATTCATAGCATGGCACGCTTTTACAGAAATGGCCATAGGTTTTTCAACCAGCACATGCAATCCCAGGTCCAGAGCCTCACACACCACCGTGTGATGCACCGACGGATCTGTTACCACATCGACAGCCATCAAATCGGGAATCGCTTGCGCCATGTCTTCCATAGATGTAAATACGGGTGGTTTTGAACCGAGCAACTGCTCGGTCTCTCTCGCGGCCAGTTCTGCGTTATCCCGATTGAGATCGCACAGGGCACACAATTCAACATTATTAAACGGCGTCTTCGCCAGTTCGCGCAGCCCATACAAATGGCGCGTTCCCATACCGCCACAACCGATCAGGGCGAGTTTGAGTTTGTCCATATTATCTCCTTTGAATCATGTGAAGAGTCGCGTGCAAGGTGCAAAGTCTGAAGAGCAAAGTCAAATACTCCCTCAGCCCATCTACCTTAAGCGATGTGTAAAATTTCTACCCCTTAAAAATACCCTCTTGCATTTTGAAACAAAATAGGGTAACTCTATCACTAATATAAAAAAGTAATGGGAGATCACTGATCACGCGCTGTTCAACCCGCAATTGCGGAGTGCATTATGGTTATCGCAAAAAATATTGTCAAAACCTTCAAATTATCGCGGCAGCAAAAACGCGAAATGGGAGATGGTTTTCAGGGCAACACCATCGACGCGGTGTGCAACATCAGCTTCACCTGCCAGCCCGGTCGCGTCTTCGCGCTATTGGGGCCCAATGGCGCGGGAAAAACCACCGCATTGCGCATGATCGCCACCATGCTCAAACCCACTTCTGGCAGCATATCTGTCGCGGAATACGACACCGTAGCACAAAGTCAAGCCGTGCGCGAAAACCTCGGCTTTCTCACCGGCAACACGGGCTTGTACGATCGCCTGACACCCAATGAAATGGTGCGTTACTTTGCCGACCTGCACGGCATGAACAGTGCCGATTACAACACGCGGCGCGACCACCTCTTTGCCCTCCTCGACATGGAAGCCTTTGCAAACCGCCGCATTGGCAAACTCTCCACGGGCATGAAACAAAAAGTCTCCATTGTACGCACAATCATTCACGACCCCGAAGTTATTGTATTCGACGAACCCACCGCCGGTCTCGATGTCGTCACCTCGCGCAATATCGTACACCTCATTCGCGACTGTCGAAATGTGGGAAAAACCGTCATTTTTTCCACACACCGCATGGGTGAAGTCAGCCTGCTCAGCGACGACCTCGCCATCATTCACAAAGGCCAATTGCAGTTTAACGGCACACTGGAAGACTTTCAAAACCAGATGCAAACCCCCACGTTGGAAGACGAATTTATTCGCATTGTCGAAGACGAATAGACGAATAGACGAATGGCGATACACACTGATTTTGGGAGGATGGGCGGGGTTCGTAGATTCGTAGATTCACCATAAGAGGTCCTCATGAAACCGATCCTCACCATCTTCAAAAAAGAATTTAAGGACATCACACGCGACCGGCGTTCGATGATGATGATGTTTATCATACCAATGCTATTATTCCCGCTGTTATTCACAATTGCGACTGTCTTTACTACTCGCCAGACCCAGAAAGTTAGGACCAAAACACTCGTAGTTGCCCTGATCACGCACGGCAATGCTGAGGCATTCCGCGAAATCCTGCTCAAACGCGACGACCTGAAAATTCGAGAAGACATAGCAGAAGACATAATCCCTCAATTCATCCAATCCGATAGCATAGATGCCGCCATTCGCTTTGATGAGCAATTCGATGCCCAAATCGCCGACTTGCGACGCGGTCAAATTCATCTCTATTTCAAATCATCCCGAGATATGGACGCATCTCGCAATCGCCTGACAACACTGATTCGAGACTACGAAAACCAGATCGTCAATGACCGATTCCAACGGCTCGCCCTCGACCGCATGATTGTAGATCCCGTACAGGTCAGACGCCACGACATTGCTTCTCAACGGGAGAGAATCGGAAAAAGCGTAGGTGGTTTTTTGCCCTATATTTTTGTCTTAATGTGTTTTATGGGGTGTATGTATCCAGCTCTTGATCTGGGTGCGGGAGAAAAAGAACGCGCCACCCTCGAAACACTGCTCGTTGCGCCCGTCAGCAAAATTCAGATCTTGCTGGGCAAATGTGGCGTGATTGTCCTATCGGGATTTGCCTCAATCGCCAATAGTTTTATCGGTTTTTTTATAGCTATTATGTTACAACGAGAAATTGTCGCAAGAATCCTCGACGCGCTACAGGGCATGTTCGAAATATCATCCATCCTCCTGGTCCTTTCTCTATGCCTGCCCTTAACCATCTTTTTTGCCGCCGCCTTAATGTCCGTCTCCATCTTTGCCAAATCTTTCAAAGAAGCGCAGAGCATTATGGCGCCCCTTAACATCATCATTATTATCCCCGTATTTATCGGCTTCTTGCCCGGCATTGAACTCAATGTCATCACATCGCTCATACCGGTCTTAAATGTCTCGCTTGCATCCAAAGAAATTTTCGCGGGAACCATCAAACTACCCTTATTATTCGAAGTCTATGCCTCGCTCACCAAATGGTTTGAACGCGAAAGCACGATCTTTCGGGAGACTTAAATGGAACATCTCCTGGGTGTCGCCATCTTTACACTTATCCTGATTCTCGTCATTGGCTATGCAATTTACGCACTTGTGAAAGGTAGCCGCAAAGGTGCAGGCGGATCGGCTACCACAATGCTCGGCGCAACAGACCTTATGCTCAACGAAGACAAAAAACGCGCAGCCCAGGAAGTCGTACAACAACGCGCCGGAGAAATCCGCCATATTTCAGAAGATGATCAGGGTGAGGTCTCAAACGATGAGACTGAGCGATAAGTCACCTGCAAAACTTCAGGGGATAATACATGGATACTTTTACAATTTATCTGGATACAGAGGACCCTCGCCAAATAGGGGGCATGCCCCGAGCATTGTGGATAGCCATGATCTGTTGGTTCGGAATCAACAGCTTATGGCATGGTTGGCGATTACTGTCCCATATACCCGGTTCCACTGATTGGATAGCCAGTATAATTCAGGTGTTCTGCGGCGTAGGGATAATCACTGCGGGAATCATTGAATTTTATCTGAGAAAAAAATATGGACGACGGTATGTAATGTTCAGCTATGGAGGCCTGGGAATCAAAACCAAACAGCGCGGGCACCCCGAAAAAATATCCTGGGATGAAATCCAGGCGATGCACCTCAGAATCAACGGCGTGGAAATTATTCCGAAGGCTCAACCCGCAGACCCAATCGAAATTCCAGCGGGTACCTGTTCATACACTCAGTTTCAGCAAATCAAAAAGAATCTGAAAGAATACTCTGCCAAATACCACGTAGAATCAAATTTCTGAGTATGTGCCAGAAGGGTCAAAATACAAAAGCCGACGTTGTGTGCGTCGGCTTTTATTTTACGGCGATTGGTAAACCGTACTAAGCAGGGACTGATTCCTTTGATTGAACAGACAGTTGCAACCCAAGTTGCCTTAAAATGGAAATCAGGCTGGTGAATTGTGGATTCCCCTTCTCAGATAACATGCGATACATAGACTCACGGTTCAATTGTGCATCCTCAGCGAGCCGTGTCATACCATAAGCTTCTGCAACATTTCGGAGTGCTAACAGAAACAACTCATTCATATCTTCTTCCAGAGCCGCGTTCAAATATTCTGCGGTAAGCAGTTCCGGCTTATAGGGTCTTGATGTCTTGCTCATAACGCTCGCCTCCTGAAGTCGGCCCAGAAGTTTCTGGCCCGCTCGATATCTCTTTGTTGAGATTTTTTGATACCACCAGCCAAAAGTAGAATAACCCGTTCGCCGACTTCACCGAAATAGACGCGGTAGCCTGGCCCATAGTCAAGCCGAAGTTCATAGAGGCTACCACCCAGAGAGCGACAATCGCCCAGGTTACCCAGGCTAAGACGATCCAGGCGAACTCTAATTCGTGCGCGAGCCTTTCCGTCATTCAGACGCTCGAACCATTGGCTGAAAGGGACTCGACCTTCAGCAGTGATATACTCCTCAATCTGTCGGGGGATTGCTTCCTGCATATACCAAATGTAGCTTCAAGTGTCTTATTGTAGGTTCATCTGTGTCTTTTATTTTTACACACCACTTTATTATATTATATTGACCCAACTATCTGCTTAAAAGTCTGGCCTATTCCTAAGAGGTCATCCATGCGCCTATCTATATGCCTTCTATTTCTGCTCTTGAGTTTATCACCACTCGTCTGTGCCCAGGAGAAAAAGCCACTGGACCACGACGTGTACGACACATGGAATCGCACGCACGCCAGCAATATTTCCGACAATGGACAATGGGCTTTCCTCTCCGTCGGCCCGGACGAAAAAGACACCGAACTCCGCATCACAAGCCTGACGGATGACCGCTCCTACGCAATACCGCGCGGAGAAACCATTCGATTCACCAAAGACTCGCGTTATATCATCACCCTCATCAAAGCCTTCAAAGACTCGGTAAAACAGGCAACCCGTGACAAGAAAAAACCCGAAGAATCGCCCAAAGACTCACTTGGCATCATCACCCTCGCCACGGGAGATGTTTTTAAAGCTGCGCGCGTCAAATCCTTCAAACTACCAAAAGAAAGCGGAGGATGGGTCGCCTATTTGCTGGAAAAAGAAATCGCAAAAAAAGACAGTACCGCGAACAAAAAGAAAAAACCATCCGAACCTGAAGAAAAAAAACAGGAGCAAACACCCAAACCCGAAACTAAAGAAGTGAAAAAGGAAGATCCCAAAGAACCAAAAAAGAAAAAGCGTAAAAAAGCCGAAGGCACCACACTCGTTCTCCGCAACCTCCAGACCAGTGCTGAAATGCGATATAACCATGTAATCTCCTACGCCTTCACAGAAAGCGGTTCGTATCTCATTTTTGCCGCAGCCAACAAAGACAGCACAGCCGATGGCATCTACGCCATTCGCACCAGCACGGGCGACACCACAGCCATACTCACAGGCGCGGGTGATTACAAAAAAATTACCTCCGACGAATCCAGTCTCCATCTCGCATTCATTGCCAACCGCGACAGCTTTAATGCAGAGCAACAGGAATACGCCCTCTATTACTGGTCCGTTGGCTCGCGCAATAAGACAAAAGAAATCGCCCGATCTGGAACGAAAGGCATCCCCCCCAATTGGTGGGTCAGCGAACACGCCAACCTCTCCTTTTCCAAAAATGGCAAGCGCCTCTTTTTTGGCACCGCACCCAGACCAGAAGAGGCGGCAGAAGACGACACACCTGACGACGAAAAAGTCGCAGTCGATATCTGGAACTGGAAAGACCCCTATCTCCAACCCATGCAACTCAAAGATGCCAAAGAGGAACGCGAACGCACATACCGCGCTGTCTTTCACCTCAACAATGGCAAAATCGTTCAACTCGCCACAGAAACCATCCC
>JAGWBW010000214.1 GCA_021295695.1 Candidatus Latescibacterota bacterium | reverse complement strand
CCAGTGACTGTGCGTCGATATTTTCCTGCGGTGGCAACCCGGCCCATTCGCAGATTGTCGCGTTGGTATCGATCAATTCTACGGGTTCATCCGATACCCTGCCCCCTTCAATACCAGGTCCAGCCACAATAAGCGGCACGCGCAACGAAGCCTCATAGGACACGCTCTTGCCATAAAGCCCGTGATCGCCCAGCATTTCACCGTGATCACTGGCAAAAATAATGTACGTGTTGTCCATCATTCCCCGCTTTTCAACCGCGTCTAATATTTCGCCAATTTGAGCGTCAATTAGCTCGATATACGCACAGTATTGCCGTCGCGTCTTTAGAATCTCGGCCTCGGTCAGACCTTTCCTGCTGCTTTCAACATTTTTGGGTTTACCTTTGCTCGTTGCTGGAATCGGAGCTGGCATTTCGGCATTGCGATAGCGATCGGCATATTCAGTTGGTGGATCAAATGGGCTGTGTGGCCCCACAAAGCTCACAAATAAATGATAGGGGAAGTCGTCTGGTATGTCTTCGATCCACTGTACAGATCGCTGTCCGATGTACGTATCTGCAAAGGCTTCGGTCGGCAGTACAGAATCATGACTTGTTTTGGGACCACTTCGCGCTGAGTAATCATCGACAAACGCATCGAGTAATCCTTTTTCTTTTAAAAAATGATTGTAGGGTCCCTGGGGTATTCTGCCCCTGCCAGCATGGCTTTTGCCTTCGACTTCAACGGGGTGTGTGAACCCCCACATATACGTAGCTGGCCTGTCGCCATCGCGTCCATTGTACCCGTCGGGTTTTGCCAGATCCAGTTTGCCCACGCAGCCTACGTAGTAATTGTGATCGCGTAGCCGTTGATAATATGTTGTGGCTGTGCGCGGTAGAAAATTGTTGTTACCCAGTGCGCCCAGGCGAACGGGTTGCAGGCCCGATGCGACTGCAATGCGAGATGGCGCGCAAACCGGGCAATTTGTTATACATTGTGTAAACTGAATGCCGCGCTCAGCCAGCCGATCCAGATTGGGTGTTTTGACAAAATCAGCACCCATGGATCCCAGATAATCCCATCGGTGCTGGTCGTCCATGATGAAAAGAATATTTGGTCGGTCCTGAGACATAGGTTCTCCATTCTTTGATGTGTGTTATCAGGCTTTGTTAAATTCTGATACGGTCTGCAGACTAAGGCCACCGCGGATGAATGTTTCCCAGCTATGCACGGGAAGCTCTTTCAAGATATTCAGGAGATTTTCCCGGTTGATTTGAAGAATTTCATCCGGGCTCAATTTGACCAGGCGAATCAGCGCGTCCATGGCGTAACCGACATTGATGACATTTTTGTCGGTGCGGATAATGTGTTTTAAGGTCTCGATGGTCGGCGCAAGTGCATTGCCGAGGATTTTGGTGCCGTGGGAACAGAGGATAACGATGGACCACAGGGCGTTTTCCCGGACGGCAGAGCGAACGGGTTCAAAGCGGTCGAGGCCAAAATCGACGCCACCGCCTTCGCAGACATCGCAGTCGTCGGTTGGGCGAACAAATTTGATGCTTCGTTTTTGTGACTTGTCCATGCTGAGGCGGTTTTCTTCGCGGCTGAGGCTTTGCAAGAGCGCATCCATGCAAGCGGGAATCAGATCAGTGCCTGTGCCGGTAGCTACTGCACGGCGACCCAAACAGCCCAGGGTTCCCGCGGCAACCGAGCGGACATAGACAGAGGTATCGTTTTGTAGGCAGGAGGTAACTGCGTCCAGTACATTCTTTGTGAGATGGCTGGCGTCGCCCAGACCATAGACGCCTGCTTTGCGAATCCATTTGATGGGCGACCGGGTTGCTTCGATGAGTGTGTCTGTCGCATCTGATCCCACGGCGATCAGGCCATATGTGGCTGCGCGTCGCACATTTTCGCGGTCGGTGTGGAGCGCGCGTCCGAGAAATTTGGTGGCCAATGCCGGGTCGCCAATTGAGGCGAGTTTGTAAGCAGCCCCTATTCGGGCGGGTTCAGCGTGATCGTATTTGGCGTGGAGTTGTTCGAAAAGAGCCTGGGCTTCGCGCTCTTTTTCTTTTCGTGGAGCAGATTCTGATTCGGGACGCGGTGGCGGTGCCTGACCGGTTTTGATCCAGTGATGATGATAGCGCCACACTTCGGTGGCATCGTCCGGTGCCTCGGAGAGGTTGACGCTGGTGATGGGGTCGATGCCGAGGTCGTTCATTGGTACAACGGTGGTTGATCCGTTGGGTGATGGATCGGTGGTGCGGTAGAGCCAGAAGCGCCACATAAAGCGCGGGTTGTCGTCCCAGGTGCGCCAGTCATCGCGCCGATGGTTGCCTCTGTGAAAGGTGTTGTGCGAGTAGATGATCACGCTGCCTGCGCGGAGTGGTCCTGCTTCAAAGGGGAGTACGAGCGGCCATTGTGTGTTGGTGACGGCATCGCGCATGCGAATGTCATGGGCGGTGCGCTGGTTGACGATGTCTTCGATGTCGTATTTGGAGTTGGGCCCGCTGACGTGTTCGCTTTGCATGTCGAAGAAGTAGGCAAAATCGAGGTGGTCTGCACCTGCAAAGTTGTCGTGGTTTTCTTCGTGGTTAAAGGTCCAATATTGTGAGTAGGGGATGGTTGCTGTGGGTCCCATTTTTGCTGTGACATCTTGAGGGTAGTACAACATTTCAAGTTGGATGGCCTGATGGTGGCGTTGTTTTCGGCTGTTGTAGGGACCGTTGTCGTCTTTGTGCCAGTGTTGGTCTCTGGGTCCGCTGGTAAAGACTGCGTTGTGGGTAAAGGGGACGATGGCCCAGTTTTTACCTGCGAGTTGGTCACAGGCTGAGACGAGGCCGGGTGCGTTGAGGATTTCGAGTACGTCGGGGATGATGCCTGTTGTGACGCGCTTTTTTTCGCTGAGAGCCTTTTTTTCGAAATCGTAAACGCGCTTGTGGACTTCGGCGGAGATGCCCAGGTCTTCGGGGGCGAGGATGACAATGCCCCGGCTTGCAAAATCTGTGATTAGACGGTCGGGTGTGGTATATGTGAGGGGAGTAAAATCAGATTTTCGGGAGCGAGAACTCATTTTTTTATTCTCCTTTGTGATCGAGAGAGAGTTAATAATTTGATTTTTAGATCTTTTTCCGGTACTATGTCCACTGACTTTGTTATGATACAAAAATTTAAGGTTTGCGTAAACAGTCTATCAACTCTTATATGACATCCCTTATCGTTTTTGTCAAAAATCCAATTCCCGGAGCGGTCAAGACCCGCTTGCAGACGCGCTATGCACCAGAACAGGTTGCAGCCCTTTATACCGCGTTTGTGCGCGATGTGCTGGCGCGGGCAGAGAGTATTGATGTCGATAGACGGGTGATCGCTTTTGATCCGCCCGATGCAGAGTCCGAGGTTCGCGCACTTTTTGGTGGTGGAGAGGCTCAATGGCAGTACGTTCCACAGGTGCAAGATGATCTCGGTGTGCGTATGCGAGAAGCTCTGGTTCAAGAACTCGGTGTAGGTGCATCAGCAGTTGTTCTCATTGGAACGGATATCCCTTCTCTTCCAGCCTACCATATTACACAGGCATTCGATCTGTTGCGTACAAAGGATGTTGTTTTAGGTCCGAGTATAGATGGGGGATACTATCTCGTTGGTGTCTCGAGATCTACGCCGGAAATTTTCGAGGATGTGGAATGGAGTACGCCCAGTGTTTTGTCGCAGACCATTGACCAGGTTCAGCGTGCTGGGCATAGGCTCGGTCTCGTTCCTCCCTATTTTGACGTGGATGCGCCAGAGGATCTCGATTTTCTTCTCGCCCATGCGCGCGCTACAATACTCGCTACAGGTATAGATCCCCTACCGCACACGCATGCCTGCTCGTCGAACTTGACTTGATCTTTTTGGGCGCGTATCTTGCGAAGCCATCATTTCGAGATAGGAGTTCTCAATGATTATTCGCTGTGTTCTCGCGCTTTTCTTTTTCTTTTCTTGCCTGCATCCCGCAATCGCTCAGGAACGCTACAAATTTGCTTTTGTCACGCATGGCGGACCGGGAAATCCATTCTGGAATGTGGTGATTAAGGGTATGGAAGATGCGGCCAAACGCTATGACGTGGATGTGCAATGGCTGAGTAATCCCACATTTTCTATTGCGGATATGCCCAATTTTCTCGATGACGCTATTGCAAATAAGGTCAATGGCATTGGCATTACGTGCCCGGATCCCGAGG
>JAGWBW010000213.1:8724-11564 GCA_021295695.1 Candidatus Latescibacterota bacterium | reverse complement strand
GCGCGTGTTATCTTGCTGGAGCAACTCTACCGCGCCTTCACGATTATTAGAGGTGAAAATTATCACAAATGAAAAAGCGATCCCATTTGGCTGAACAGCCCGGGGGCAAACGACTCACACAGCCTGGGAGAGATGATTCCGCAGAGAATCCGGCTACGTTGAGTCAACTCGCCCCCGGGTTTTAACATGTCTAAACCAAACAAAGGGTAAGTCAGTAATGGCGAGTTCGCTTCTTCAGAGTACTATAGTGGGAATTGGAATGGGGAGTTCAGATAAGCAATTCAACACTCAGATGACCGAAGAAAATCCGATGGGGTATCGGTGTCATCTGCTTGTTTCAGGGGGATCAACAAGTGTTTACTGCAAAGACGGCATTAAGATAAGCCATTGTTTTTATTAAGTCAAGATTACTTTTTTTTATCTGATATGCGCCAGATATTGTGTGTCTGGTCATCAGGTGCCACAGCCCAATGTGGTCCAAACACATCTTTTTTAATCTGTATGACTTCAAATCGGCCAGGTTCAGATTGTGTAGTTAATCCAATTAGACATACGTTTGTATTTATACAAAAAATAAAAATACCAGAAAAATGCAAGCGATGAATTGCATATCTTATTTTTTAAATAATCGCGTGTACACCGTAGGTTCTTCAAAAATCCCTCCGCTTTGATCATAGTAGTTCTCATCCAACACAAATGCACCACTTCGAGGTCGCAAATAGGATGCATCCGGCATTGGGTATTCTGAGAGCATGCGGTCCCAGGTTCCATAGTTTTCCGGACCATTAGATTCCATCAATCCCCCTTTCACTCCCGGGAATGCGGGCAGTCGCGCAGCTACATTTTTGTTCCATTCCACCAGCACGGGTACACACGCATTATCCGCTACAAAACACGGTACATTAGATAGTATTGCCGCTTCGATCATGCGAAAAGCCAATGACAGGGTTTTACCCGCAGGTTTGATTGCCATAGCACCATATCCCTGCTCCAATCGGATGTGTACATCTGCAACGGTTTCGATGCTTTCATCCCCTGCAAAACGCGCAGGTAAGCCGTGTACATCGATATCTGCCGGGCGTGAGAAAGGCTCTTCGATCAGGACAATGCGATCCAGAATACCTTCACTGTCCGCATGATCTAATAAGCGCGCCATGCTGCCTTTTTCACCATAACGACCATTGGCATCGAGATAATAGAGCACATGGCCCGAATCGGTCATTTCTGTTTCGTACTGAGATGCCAGACTGTGAATCTGCGACAGACAGGCCATGTCTTTTTCAACCATTTCGGCTTCATCCCCAGGATGCCCAATTTTGATTTTTAGTATGTATGCCCAGCTATCTAAAATCGCCCGCAATTCATCAATGGGCAGGGTATAACTCACCGCGGGTACAAGCGCGACATGCGATTGGCGATGAGATAAAAATGAGCGAAATTTTTCTGGGATTAGGGCATTGAATGTCGTCAATCCCCTCCGCTTTGCATACAAAATCCATGCGGCGTTGTCCAGTGCTACCAGCGCAATTAGCGCGAATGTTCGGCGCAGATCTCCATAGCCCGTGATGGCTTTGGCATAAGAAAAGACCTCGTTTTCAACGGCGTCGAATAATGCCATTGGGTCGGCAAATTCTCGCCCCTTGATCTGCTGTAGTGCAAATTCCAGAAGAGACGCCTGGAGCAAATTGCCACCCATTTCTGTATGTGCAGCAAATACCGCAGCGTCTGACCACAGCACTGCCAGACCGCCTATCCCAAAAGCCTCATATCCATCGGCATCTTTTAAACGCACGACGAGATTCCACTTTTCGTGAAAAGCCGATCCCTTAAACGCAAAGGGTCGTGCGAATGGTTCGCGCTGAATTTCTAAATCTGTTTCGATAATTTGCATATATTGTTTCCTTTGATGGCTGACGCTGCGCGTGGCGTTCTATCCTTCGTCATTTGTGTTCTTCTGCGTCCATCTGCGGATGCTTTTTCATCAGCACGGATAATATACATGCCCAAAACAATTTGCAAGCCCTACATAGTTGGTATTGCCGGAGGCACTGGCGCGGGTAAGACCTCACTTGCCCACATACTGTTTGATCATCTCGGTGAAGACCGTGCTATAGGCATTGCCCACGATGCGTATTATCGCGATTTTTCCCATATCCCGGCAGACCAGCGCGCGCAAATTAATTTCGATCATCCCGATGCTCTCGAGACAGATTTGCTGGTGCAACACCTTCAGGCACTATCCCGCGGAGAAACCGTATTGATACCAGCGTATGATTTTACCACCCATTCCCGCACTTCTGAAACCCTTGAGATATCTCCTCGGCCCGTTATTATTGTGGAAGGTATTCTCGTATTGGTCAAACAAATACTGCGCGATGCCCTGAATTTAAAACTTTTTGTGGATACTCCGCCAGATATCCGCTTGATTCGTCGCGTCAACCGCGATGTCGATGAACGCGGACGCACTCCTGAATCCGTTACCCATCAGTACCTCAAAACTGTGCGCCCCATGCACGATACTTATGTCGAACCGTCCCGCAAATATGCCGATTTCATCGTTTGCGGAGATCGCGATTTTACCATTGCCACGGACTTGATTTTGGGACACCTATATCTAAAGTGGGGCTGGGACTGGTTGGGTTGACTGCTGATAGCTTGTTTTGCCGTGTGCCATGATTTCAACTCTTTATTCGCATTATTAGTTCACTTTAAAAGCCATATAAAATTCTCCTTTACGAGATGTATGTTGTATATGTTACAGAATTGTTAAATTGTAATTAAATCTAATGGAAGAGCGTTGTATTTCTAACAGAATGGGTTATCTTGTTATGTGAATCGCG
>JAGWBW010000213.1:4845-8547 GCA_021295695.1 Candidatus Latescibacterota bacterium | reverse complement strand
ACAGGGAGGTGTGCCCTGTTGTAAAGTAGGGTTCGGTGTGTTTTTTCGATTTTGATATCGCTCATGATGCTCTCAAGTGTGATTGCTCTCTTCCCTTATTGAAAGAATGTCATGGACATTTTGCAATCTCTTTTACCTCACTAACTTGAGTTATAAAACACTTTAATGAACCAAATTTTACACCTCTATTAGAGAGGTTCCTTTCCCATGATTAAGTCACTTGAGCGCACGGGCACCTGGCGAGCTTATTCCATGGCTGATGGTCTGGCTGGCGTGCGCATTGCACATATTGCCGAAGACAGCGAGGGGTATCTCTGGTTCGCCACCTGGGATAATGGTGCCAGCCGATTTGATGGGGACGAGTTCCAGAATTTTACGCAACAGGACGGGCTTGTTAACGATCACGTCTATTTTATTTCAAAGGATGGTCGTGATCGGTTGTGGTTCGGTACATTAAATGGGGTCTGCTGGTATGACGGAACAGATTTCCACCATCTGGCGGAAGACGGGATTGCAGGTCGTGCTGTGCAATTCATTTACGAAGACAATGAGGGGCGTATATGGTTTGGTGGTCACAGGACACTGGGATATTACGACGGCACGGCTTACCACGATTTAATTCCGCTTTACCTGCAGTACTATCAGGAACCTCCTGCTCCTCACTGGACCAACCAGTGTCGAGGAATTGTCCAGGATCCGGAAGGCCATCTGTGGTTTGGCTTTAACTACCTCACCCGCTTTGATGGCATATCGTTCTACCGCTACGAAGAGAAAGAGGGTTTTCCTCGGCACCCGACAAGCTATGCCGTGGGGCAGGACTCTACCGGTCATATTTGGATCGGTCATCGCCAATACCGAAACAAACTCTGGTGCTATGCTGATGGCACTTTCCAGCCTGTTCAGGTAGATTTGGGTGGCCCATTGCACAAAATTCAATGTGACAGGGAAGGTCGGATGTGGTTTTGCACTTCAGAAGGGGTGCTCTATCAGGATGGTGATAGTTTCAGCAGGTTTACCGTTGCCGATGGCCTATCCCATCCCGCAGTCAAAGCCGTGTTCCAGGATCGCGAGCATCAGTTTTGGTTTGCCACATGGGGAGGCGTCGATCTTTACGATGCACACAGTATCAGCGTTTTCGACCTGAGTGCGGAATTATCCAGAGAAGTGAGTGAAATCTCGCAACTCGTGCAAGACAGTCGAGGTGATATATGGGTCGGGTATGCAGCTCCATTTCTCAACCGTCTGGAGAAAAGTTTTTTTCGCTTTGATGGCGAGTTCTTTGAATTTATAGGTACTGAGGATGGTTTTGATATCAACAACTGTTTCGCTATCTGTAAGGACCGAGACGGGGACCTGTGGTTTGGTGGCCGCAACGGCCTGTTGCGCTATGAAGGGCAGAAGTTAAAAAAAATAAGCACCATTTCAGATTTAGGGGAAAAGAGTGTCTGTGCAATCGCCCAGGATCGGGAAGGACAATTCCTTTTTGGGTATTGGGAAAATGGAAATAAAAAAAGAAGAGAGGCCCTTTTTGCCAGCGTATTGAAGCTCAGTTATCAACAGAGCGAGGCGTTCCAAACCGTTTTTTTGGAAGAGAAAAAGACAGATCCTTTTAGCCGCATCGGCACGGTGATTGCCGGACACAACGATGAGGTCTATTTTCATCTCTACCACCAAAATTTCTCCGCCAATGATAAGGGTTTCGCGCGCTGGCATCCCGAAGATGGTCTTAAATTTTATGGGGTTGAAGATGGGTTGATTGACCACCAGGTCGTTGACTTGCTGTTAGACCAAGCTGACAACCTGTGGATCGCCACTCTGAGGGGGCTCAGTTGCTTTGATGGCAAAGTCTTTCACAACTTCACGACTGAAGACGGTCTGCCGAGTAACCGCATCCGTTGCTTATTAGAAGATCGGCGAGGTCACATCTGGATTGGTACAGACGGAGGTGTGACTCACTACGATGGTCAGCTTTTTCAGACCATCAACTCACCGCATATAGGACCGGTTCTCCGAATACTCGAAGATCGCAATGGAAATTTCTGGTTCGGTACAGTCATGAGTTCTCTGGTGCGTTATCGACAACAAAAGACCCCACCCCGGATTCGCCTGGTTCGGGTGATCGCTGATCAAGAATATGAGAATCCAGAGGAAGACACCGTATCTACGGTGGGACAGCAGGTGATTTTTGAGTACAAGGGTCTGAGTTTTTCCACCCATCCCCGCGACATGCTCTACATCTATCGCTTGGAGGGATACGATGCTGACTGGCAATTAGCAACTCGGAGGATGCGGGCTTTTTACCGGGACTTGTTGCCAGGCGACTACATCTTTCAGGTCCGGGCGATAGATCGCGACCTCAATTATTCGGAGGTGGCACAGATACAACTCCGGGTAGAGCCGGATCCGCGTATTGAATCTCTGACTACTCCAATTAACAGTCTGAGTGATAACGAGTTTATCAGTCATAGCAAGGCTTTGCAACAGTTTCAAACCAAACTCATAGAGGTGGCATCCACTGATATGACGGTGCTACTTCTGGGTGAGACGGGTGTGGGTAAGGGATTGGCTGCACGGATATTACACGAACACAGTGTCCATAGAGATGGGCCTTTTATACAGGTCAACTGCGGTGCATTTCCTGAAACGCTGGTTGATAGTGAACTTTTTGGTCACGAAAAAGGGGCTTTTACCAACGCAATTTCTCGCAGGCTGGGCAAGATAGAACTGGCCAAAGGCGGTACGCTCTTTTTAGATGAAGTCGGAGATATGACCCTGGGAACGCAGGCCAGAATGTTGCGCTTGCTGGAAGAAGGCACTTTTGAGCGCATTGGGGGCAGTGAGACGCTGAGGACACAGACGCGCATTGTGGCAGCGACCAATCGCGATTTGAAGGATATGGTCAATGACGGTGAGTTTCGCGAGGATATTTATTATCGCATCTATGTCTTTCCGCTCTATTTGCCACCTCTGCGCGAGCGCCAGGAGGATATACCGCACCTATCTGAGTTTTTCAAGGATCGCATGGCAACGCATTTGGGCAAGCAAATCGGTGCCTTGACACCAGAAGTTATAGAGGTGCTACAAGCCTGCGATTGGCCTGGGAATGTGCGGGAACTGAAGCATATGATGCAGCGTGCTGTAATTGCGTGTCGCGGATCTCAAATTGAAGTGGGTGATCTGGGACTGTATGGTTCTCGAAACGAAGGTATCGCTCTTGACCTTGAGATTAATACCATAGATCAAGACCGCGAAGTCGTGCCTTTGGAGGACTTTGAACGCCGCTATATTCTCAAAGTGCTCAAAATCACCGACTGGCGGGTAAGCGGTCCTCGGGGCGCAGCAATTTTGCTGGGATTACCGCCTTCTACTTTGTATAGCAAAATCAAAAAACTGCGTATTAAGCGTCCCTGAACAGTGTATCGATCATTTCTGATGATAGCGATATATCGTTTTTACGATATATCGCTATTTTTATATAACCTATTGTAATAAAGAATTTTATGCATAATTCTGATTGTCTTTTACTTTATATCGTGAAAATTATGAAATTTAGAGAATTTAAAATATTCAATAAAATTAACATGTTAGATAATAATTATGGTTGGCACGGATATTGCTTATTTAAAAAAGAGCTGGAGACCCATTGCCCGGGTCCCCAGCGGATGGCGAATACGCAGCATAAATGCCCATAACATTTCTAAC
>JAGWBW010000213.1:0-4647 GCA_021295695.1 Candidatus Latescibacterota bacterium | reverse complement strand
GTAAGGAGCTTGGTTATGATTTATTTCGTGTATTTGGTGATTTATTTGATCGCTGAGTTATGTGTGGAGAATTATAGCGCGTTGGTGTATCCAGATGAGAATGGCCGGTTGGTGTACCAGGCAGATAGCCAGGGCAATGTGATTCCCGACTTTTCGAATTGTGGGTATAAGGGTGGCGGTGTGGCACTGCCGAATGTGCCCGTGGTGAGGACCGTGTGGCCCCAGGTGGAAGGCGATGATACAGCGCGATTGCAGGCTGCAATAAATGAGGTGTCTATGCTTACTCCGGATAGCAATGGGTTTCGGGGTGCGTTGTTGCTCAAGCGCGGAGAATATCGGGTTGAAGGCAGGTTGAGCATTCGGACGAGTGGTGTGGTTTTGCGCGGCGAAGGCGATGGTGTAAATGGGACAGTGATCATTGCAACGGGGACGAGCGATAGAACATTAATTAGATTTTTAGGTATAGGTAATCCTGTGAAGGTGGCTGGCACTCGGCAGGCGATAGTCGATGATTATGTTCCGGTAGGGGCGCGCACATTTGAAGTGGAGAATGGGTCGGGTTTTGCAGAGGACGATTCGGTGATTGTGCATCGGCCAGGTACACAGGAGTGGATTGAGGAACTTGAGATGGATGATCTTGATGATCCCTGGCAAGCGGTTAAGTATAATTTACTTTTTGATCGCGTTGTGACAAAGGTAGAAGGCAATTTTGTTACCCTTGACGCGCCACTGGGCAATTCTCTTGACCACAACTATGGCGGCGGGTGGATTTATAAATATACCTTTACCGGTCGCATTGAAAAGGTGGGCATAGAAAATATACGAGGTGTGTCGGAGTATGATGATTCAGTTACAGATAGTAACGGCAACTTTATCCATATAGATCATGCTGATGGTTTTGTGGATTTTGTTGATGTGAAAAATGGTTGGGCACGCAATCTGACAGGGGCTCATTTTTCATATTCGTGTGTGAGTATTAAAGAGTCAAAATGGGTGACGGTGCAAGATGTCCAGCATTTGGAACCTGTATCGCCAATCGTCGGGGGAGAACGGTATGCTTTCGTACTTGATGGCAGTCCGAGAGATGTTAACTCGCAGCTCATCCTGTTTCAGCGGTGTTATTCGCTGAAGGGCCGTCACAGTTTTGTGCTACAGGGTCGGATACAAGGGCCGAATGCGTTTGTGGATTGTGTATCGGATGAACCGTATTCCGATGAAGGGCCGCACCGACATTGGAGTACGGCCGCGCTGTATGACAATGTACGCGGTATAGTGGGAAATAATAATGCTAAGATCAATGTGCGAAATCGGGGAGATTGGGGTACAGGGCACGGTTGGGCGGGTGCTAATATGGTATTGTGGAATTGCGATGTGAATACAATGATCGTTCAGAAACCCCCCACAGCACAGAATTATGCAATTGGGTGCAAAGGCGTAATAACCGCCGGATCTGAACCCGATGGGTATTGGGAATCGAATGGGACGCATGTGTATCCGCGCAGCCTGTATTATAAGCAACTTGAGGATCGGTTGGGGATGGATGCGGTGCGGGCGGTGGCCACTAACGAACAAATCGGGCGACTGATGGCGAGCAAACGGGTGCAAGGTAAAATTGGGCAGGTGCAACAGGGTGATTTCAATGGGGATGGGTGTATTGGCTTTTCGGACTTCCTTGCTTTTGCTTCTCACTATGGCCTGCGCGAAGGGCAAACGCGTTACAATGCCCGTTATGATTTAGATGGCGATAAGAGCATTGGGTTTGGCGATTTTTTGATCTTTGCCGCAAACTTCGGTTAGTCTGGAAGTATGGCAATGTTAAACAGCCGTGTTTGCTCTGTCCAACTTTTCTGGCATCTTGCCCAATATGCATTGGGGACTGTGGTTTATGCTGTGTTGATCATGTTGGGGTTTGGCGGCACCGCGTTGGCGGACCATGATCCCCCCTCTGTTGCGAATTATGTGCCAGAAATAAAAAGTGTTTCCATCATTTCCAAGCCCCTGTCCATATCCCTTGGAGATAGTACTTATGGTGTTGGCGAGGTCATCAAGGTTCAGGTGACATTTGTCTGGCCTGTGATAGTGACTGGCACGCCGAGCGTGCGGCTGAATTTCAAAAACGCCAATCAGCAGACTGGCACTATTAAGAATGCACAATACACCAGTGGCAGTGGCAACAATAGCTTGGAATTTCACTACACAGTCGCGTCTAATGATGAAGACAATGATGGCGTTGAGGTGAACTCTCCCGTCGAACTGAACAGTGGGACCATTACAGACGCAGACAGCGAGAATTCTGCCACTGATCTGACCTTTACAGACGTTTCGGCAAGTCGCGTTCATAGGGTAAATGGCGGCAATGACAACCGTGCGCCCAGGCTTTCAAGTGGCGGTATTTCCATCGTTTCCACGCCGCTGGTGGGTACTACTTATGGTGTTGGCGAGGTCATCACGGTTCAGGCGGAATTCCTCAGACCTGTAACAGTGGATGTGACTAATGGCACGCCGCGCGTGAAGTTGAATTTCAAAAACCCCGGTGGTAGTAACAATTTTAAGTATGCAGAATACGACAATGTCAGCGAAAGGTTGAGATTGCGCTACACGGAATTTCGCTACACGGTCCAGTCTGGAGATGAAGACACAAATGGCCTGGCGGTGAAACCTCCCGTCGACCTGAACAACGGGTCCATCCAAGACCAAAACAGCGGGATCTTTGCCACTGCTGCCGATTTGACCTTTTTTGATGCAGGGAGCGATGCAAACCACAAGGTAAATGGCAGCGATAACAACCGCGTGCCCCTGCTTTCAAGTGGCGGTATTTCCATCATTTCCGCCCCCTATAATGATACCGCTTATAGTCGCGGTGAGGTCATCACGGTTCAGGCGGAATTCCTCAGACCTGTAACAGTGACTGGCACGCCGAAAGTGCGGCTGAAGTATTGTGTCGGCTCCTGTAACGCCAACCCAAACCAAATCCGCAATGTTCATGCGGAATACACCAGTGGTAGTGACAGTAAAAAGTTAGAATTTCGCTACACGGTCCAGTCTGGTGATATCGACAATCAGAATGGCTTTGAGGTGAGGTCCCCTATCAAACTGCGGGAAGGGCAGATCAGCATAGGGACCATCACAGACACAGTTACCGGGGAGGTTGCCCCTTCCAATATATCCTTTGCTGTAGTACATGTTGGGTCGGATCACAATGTAAATGGCAACAACCAGATCAGCTCTTTTCCGCCTAAAGTTAGAAGTGTGGACATCATTTCTACGCCGGGGATATCTGCAAATTATGGTCTGGGTGATATCATCAAGGTTTGGGTGCAACTCTTCAGACCTGTGACCGTGGATGTGACTGATGGCACGCCGAGCATGCAGCTGGAGCTCAGTAACAACAACAACTCTCGTACTGTGGATGCACAATACGTCAGTGGCAGTGGCAGCGATGAGTTGGAATATCACTACACGGTTGGGGAGGATGATACTGCCAGTAATGCTGCCAATTACAATTCCATAGAATTGTTGTCTCCCATCTACTTGAACGGCGGGATCATCGAAGACGAGGCCTCCAATATTTCCGCCAATGGCAATTTGGATTTTTCTAATAAGACTATAGCGCAAACCGTAGATTACAGCCAGGACAAACGCCCGACGACGCCGACTGTTACAGGAATTTCTCTCATTTCCACGCCGCAGGTAGGTAATACGTATGGCCTTGACGAGGTCATCAAGGTGCAGATAAATTTCCTCGAGCCAGTAGTAGTGGATACGACTAATGGCACGCCGAGCGTCGTGTTGGGTCCGAATATGGATGCGCGATACCACAGTGGCAGTGGCAGCGATGCGTTGGAATTTCACTACACGGTCCAGTCTAATGATAATAACACGGATGGCATTGGGGTGAACTCTCCTGTCGAACTGAACGGGGGGACCATCCAAAACCAAAGCGGTGGGGACTCCGCCGGTAGCGATTTGGCCTTTCATGACATACCTGCAAATACGAACCATCAGGTAGATGGCAGTCAGGACAACCTTGGACCTGCGGTCAGCCTGTCGGTGAGTCCCAATCAGGTGACGGAGGACGGGGGCGCGCAGGCGGTGACTGTGACGGCGGAGCTGGAAAATGAGACGACACAGGCAATGTTCGTGACGCTGAAGGGGGACCGACATTGGCGACGACTACAGCGCAGTGTGGAATCCGAGTCTGCCGAACCCGCCGCAGATATCGATAGCGGCGGGCAGCCTGAGCGGCACAGCGACAGTAACGATCAGTCCGAACGACGATTCGGTGTATGAGAACAACGAGACCATTGTGGTGAATGGAATCTCGTCACTGGGGGGTGACGTATCGTCGGCGACGGTCACACTGGCGGACAACGAAACGGAGCCTGCGGTGACACTTTCGGTGAGTCCGAGCAGTGTAGCTGAGAACGGCGCGACCACAACGGTGACGGTGACGGTGGGTCTGGAGAGAGCGGTGACCTCACCGACTCGCGTGCAACTGGAGATAGCAGATGAGAGCACGGCGACCTTGAACGACGACTATACAGCCACCTATGAGCCTGTGTCGAGAAGACTCACGATCCCAGCGGGAGATACAACTTGCCCGGACAATATAGAGGTGATAGTGACGCCAGTGAATGACGGCTTAGC
>JAGWBW010000032.1:39553-62166 GCA_021295695.1 Candidatus Latescibacterota bacterium | reverse complement strand
GTGCGGTGTCCCCATTGCCTCTCGATAGGAATGGACGCATAAGGGAGCACGCGACCGATGTAACTTTTCGGAGAATCCACATCGGGGAGCACGCTTCCTATGATAGCGCATAATATCGCGGGGAGGTTGCGGTGAAGGGGCAGGGAAAAGAGCGAAAAGGATCCCGCTACTGTGAGCAGGCCAAATGTAATATGTGTGGGTGCTGTCATCGTTTGAACCTGTACATGAAGAATCGAATGCCTACGAGAATCGCGCTACCGATGCCAGCGAGTACATAGCCTTCCATACTGCCGATGCCGCGCATGAAGAATCGGGCTGCGACGACTGCGAGTAAGAGGAAGACGACTACGACGGTGAGGTCGATCTGGTTGCGGGCGCCTGTGTGAGATACATGTCGCACGGCAGATCGGGTTACGGCGGGTTCTTTGCGGAGTTTTTCCACGATCTCGATGATGGCGCGCGGGTTGCCAGCACTTTGTTGCAAGATGTAAGTTTCGGTCATGTGGTAGTCTTCTATGTCGGCGCCAGCAGCACATTGTCGAATGAGTTGTTTTGCTTCAGGAGTGGATAGGTTCTCGATCTCTATGCGGTCGAATTTCCAGAAGTGTTTTTCATAAGTTTTTTTGATTTCTTGCAAGGCGGCTATGATGGTGAATTTGTGGCTGAGTTTGTCGATTAGTCGCCCAACGGAGGGTGTCATGTAGGACAGGTCATCTACGATTAGTACGAGTTCGTTTTTTTGTACTGAATCGAGTACCATATCTGTCCAGGCTTGAATGGTCTCGCGGCCGTGTCGTTTTTTTATTTTCTCAAAGTCCTCAATATGCGGATATAGTTTTCCGTGTTTGTGAAGTTCTTCCGCAATATTTATGAGGGCTTCTTTTATTGGGGATAGGGTTTGTACTTTTAGCACATGTTCTGCATCGACTTGCGCGAGGAGATGGCTTTTGCCTGTGCCGATGGGACCGATGAGCAAGGTGTCGATGCGTTTTGTCAGGTTTTCTTCTATTAAGCGCAGTTTTTCTTTGCGTGCCACTAACTGGTGTATCATGAGAAACGCCCTCCTGTGTGGGTTGGAACTGAAGTTTGATCTCGTGCCCTTTATATAACGCAAAAACCGTGCCAAATTTTTAAAAAATTCCGTAACTGCTTGCAGGAGAGCGTATTTTTAAAAAATTCCGAAAAAAGAACATGTGGAAAAGTGTTTCAAATAAAACCGTTGGTGTTCCAAATGAAACAGTTGGGATAGGAATGAGACAGGGGATTATTGTTCGCGACGGCGGGCTGGTTGGGCAGTGATGATTGTCATCGCGACAGGGTGTTAGCCGCGATCCAGGAGGTTTTAGCTGACCGCTGACTGCTAATCACCACACAATATCGTGGGCGTTGACGACGGGTCCTTCGAGGCAGACGCAGCGATAGCGGCGGTCTTCGGTGGGATAGGTTTTGTATTCGACCACGCATCCGACACAGGCGCCGAAACCACAGGCCATGTGGTTTTCGAGGGAGGCAAAGCAGGGGGTATTTTGTTCGGCGGCGATGTCTGCTACGCGCGCCATCATGGGATGGGGACCACAGGTGAGGATGGTGGTGTGGTTTGGGAGGGTGTGTTCGGCAATGAGTTCTGTGACAAATCCGCGGTGCCCCACGCTGCCGTCATCGGTGGCGATGTGGAAGGGTAGATCTGCGGGCAAAAGTGCGGACATATCGGGCAGGCGCGAGGCATTTGCCGCGCCCATCAGGTAGATCATGTCGGGACGGCGGTCGGGATATTCCCACGTCAGAAATGCGAGGGGGACCAGGCCAACGCCACCTGCGACGAGGAGGATGCGTTTGGATTTTGGAAGGTCAAAAGGGTTGCCCAGTGGTCCGCTGACATCAAATTGGTCGCCACATTGGGCGGCGGATAAGCACTCGGTGCCGGGTCCGATCACGTCGTAGATGAGGTCGAGCCAGCCGGCTTTGAGATCTGTGCGCAATACGCTGAATGGTCGGCGAAGAAATGGGGATAGACCTGGGTCGGTCAGGATTTGCAGAAATTGTGCTGGGCGAGAGGCGTTTGCGAGTTCGGGCGCGTGCAAGCGCATGAGATAAACGCCCTGTGCAATGGGGTCGTTTTTTTCGACAATAGCAGTTTCGGAGATGAAATTTGGGATTTCGGGCATTATTACTCTGGCGGTTCAAAATAGATGGATAAGTCTAACCACATATCGCGCGGGGCGTCTTCGTGTATGCCGGGTTCAAAGGTGTATTGTTTTGCGGCTTCCACCGCGGCACTGTGAAATAATTCGGGGCCAGAGGTTACATGGACTTCGCCCACGCTGCCATTTTTTAAGATCAGCAATCGCAGGAGGACTGTAGCGGGTTTGCCATCGGCTCTGGCTTCTTCGGGATATTCGGGTTCGATTTCTTCTATAACCTGAGGTTCTTCATCGGCATCTACAGCCTCCATGATACCGCCTCCGATAATGACATCGGGTTTGAAAGCGGGTTTTGGGGAAACTGTTTTTTGTGTTCGGATTACTTTTTGCGTTCTCGTCTGTGTTGTGTCGGGCTGTGTCTCTGTTGTATCAGATCGCGTTGTATCTGACTGAGTATCCGACGGTTGGACTTGGGTGGAATCCACTGGTTCAGGCGGGGGGTCGAGAAATTTGCCCTTGAGTTTGTCGGTTGCAATTTTGCCATATTGTGTCAGGGGATATCGCTCCTGCACTTGTTCGTAAATGGTTTTTGCCTGTTCGCGTTGGTCCAGGTCATTTTCGTAGGTCCATGCAAGGGCAAAAAGTGCCTTTGGAGCAAAGAGGCTGTTGGGATATTCGTCGGCTATTTGTCGATAAATGGGTGCGATATCCTGTGCGGGTATGCCTTCCTGGATGCGTTTTTCAGCTTGCAGAAATTGTGTCTCAGCCAGGGCATCATCGGCGTGTTTTTGGTTGAGGCGCGTCCGAGCTTCAACGGTATAAGGCGTGTTGGGATGTCGGTCGAGGAGCAGTTGGAATTGTTCGCGCGCCGCGGATTCATTTTTCAGGCTGTCGGCATAAATAAGCCCGATGACATAATGCGCTTTGGGTGCCAGATCAGAACTATCGGACAAGCTCAATACGCGCTGATAAATACTCAGAGCCGAATCGGGTTCGCCGAGGTTAAAGAGGTATAGTTCGGCGAGATCGACAAGCGGTCCCAATGCTTTTTGCGGGTCTTCGACTTTTTCGACCTGCTTCTGATAGCGTTCGAGTGCTACGAGGTCTTTTTGCCGTTGCAAAGCGAGTTTCCCCTCATCCGAGCTTCGATCTTCGCGGACGGCTTTCTCAAATAGCTCTTTGGCTTTTTCCAGATTCTTGCGCGATTTTTGTTCTATAAGGCCCAGGCGATAAAAAGCTGCTGCGCTGTATTCACTGCGGGGATATTTTTTCCCGACGTCGCTATAAATTTTTTCCGCGGTTTCAACCTGATCTTTTAGTTGATATATACGAGCCTGTCTGAGTTGGATTTCGGCTTCGTAAATGCGAAGCCGTTTAATTTTTAATATTTTTTTATACGTGTCCAATGCTTCGTCGTATTTCTGCTGGCGCTCGAGGGTATCGCCAATTTTGACGCGGGTTTCAAAATTTGTTCTGGTATCGGGTTTTGATTTTAGCACATTTTCGTAGGCTTCAAGTGCTTCATTATATCGGTTCAATTCGAGCAAATTATTGCCCACGCCTTGCCAGGCCCGCGCGCGCAATTTATGCTTTTTGTCGAGTGTTTCAAGCAGTGCTCTATAGGATATGATCGCGTCTTCTCTATTGTCCTGTGAGGCTTCCATTTCCGCGAGTGCCAGATTTGATAGGCCGTACAACTCGGGATCGGTTTTTTTGTCGAAGAGAGAAAATGAAGCCCGGGCTTCATTGGTGCGGTTCATTGCCCAGAGCGCGAGGCCCTGCCAGTATCGCGTTTCGGGGATTAGTTCGCTTTCTGGGAAGAGTTGTTGCAGTTCTTCAAATTTGGTCAGTGCTTCGGCATAGTCCTCGCGCCAATAAGACGCTTTGCCGATGAGTAGCAAGCTGTCGTCGAACCATTTGCTATCGGGAAAGTATTTGAGCACGATGGATGCTTTGACAATGGCCCGCTGGTAGAGCGCGTTATAGGTCGCAGATGTTATTCGGCTACCGGGGTTTTCGGATTCGACGCGTTTTTGCTCGGCGATATTGTACTGTTGTTTGGCATTGTAAAACGTGTTGTAATACACGCTTTTGCAGGATGCCAGACAGAGGAAGCAGAGGAACGCGATGTAGATGAGACGAGACATGGGGATTAGGGATTATGAAAGTCCTGGAGTGAACGGATGCGAATTGTGCTGTTGTTTTTGAGCGATTGGATACCGGCAACAGCGGCAGCCGCGCCCGATAAGGTGGTTGTGTAGGGCAGGCCGTATTGAACGGCGGCCTTGCGGATTTCGGGGTCGGCAGCTTGCGATTGCTCTCCTGCGGGCGTGTTGATCATGAGAGAAATTTCGCCGTTTTTGATGGCGTCGAGAATATTTGGGCGCCCTTCTTGAAGTTTGAGGATCAAATTACAGGCAATGTTGTGGTTTTGGAGAAAGGCATGAGTTCCTCGCGTGGCAATCAGGCGAAAGTTCATGTCGGATAGTTGTTGGGCAATCGGTACAAGTCCTTCTTTGTCGCGGTCGTTGACGCTTAAAAATACCGTTCCTTCCTGGGGCAGGCGCACGCCTGCGCCGAGTTGCGCTTTTTGGAAGCTGAGGCCAAAGTCGGTATCTATGCCCATGACTTCGCCCGTAGATTTCATTTCGGGACCGAGTACGGTGTCAACGCCGGGAAATTTGTTGAAGGGCAAGACAGCTTCTTTGACGGCGATGTGATTGATGGGGACTTCCCGGGTAAAGCCCTGTTCTACAAGTGTGCGCCCGACCATTGTGCGGGCAGCGACTTTGGCCAGAGGCACGCCAATGGTTTTGCTAACAAAGGGGACAGTGCGCGATGCTCTGGGATTTACTTCAATAATAAATACGTCTTCGCCTTGAATTGCAAACTGAATGTTCATGAGGCCAACTACTTTGAGTGCTCTGGCCAGGGCGCGCGTGTGGCTTCGCAGTTCATCGAGGTTGGTGTCGGAGATCTGATACGGGGGCAATACGCAGGCACTATCGCCAGAGTGAACACCCGCACTTTCGATGTGTTGCATGATGCCGCCGATGACGACTGCTGTTGGGTCTGCTACAGCATCGACATCAAATTCGTGTGCGTCTTCTAAAAATCGGTCGATGAGGATGGGCCGTTCAGGAGAGGCTTCTATGGCATTGCGCATATAGGCAATGAGGGCGTCGCGATCATATACGATCGCCATTGCGCGGCCCCCGAGTACGTAAGAGGGGCGCACGAGAACTGGATATCCGATTTTTTCGGCAATGGCGACTGCTTCGTCGGTGCTTACTGCGGTGCCATTTTCAGGTTGTCGGATGCCCAGTTCTTTGATGAGTGCGCCAAAGCGCTTGCGGTCTTCGGCCAGGTCAATGGCGTCGGGGGACGTGCCAGCGATGTGGAGGCCCCCGCGTTCGAGGTCGCGCGCAAGGTTGAGCGGTGTTTGTCCGCCAAATTGAACGATGACGCCGTCGGGTTGTTCAACATCGGCAATGCTGAGTACGTCTTCGGCAGTGAGCGGTTCAAAATAGAGTTTGTCGGATGTGTCGTAATCCGTGGAGACGGTTTCGGGATTGGAGTTGACCATAATAGTCTCAAAACCGTCTTCTTTGAGGGCATAGGAGGCGTGGCAACAACAATAGTCGAATTCGATGCCCTGTCCAATGCGATTGGGGCCGCCGCCCAGGATCATGATTTTTTTGCGATCGGATTGAATGGCTTCGGTTTCTGTCTCATAAGTTGAGTAGTGATACGGTGTATAGGCTTCAAATTCGGCCGCGCATGTATCTACGGTTTTGAAAACGGGCGCAACGCCGAGTTCTTTGCGCAAGGCGCGAACAGTCCATTCATCACTTTGCCACAGGTGTGCCAGTTGACGGTCGGAAAAGCCGTGACGCTTGGCTTTGAGCAGGTCTGTGTGAGAGATGCGCAATTTTAAGTCGTTGAGGGTGTGCTGTTTTTTCATGGTTAGTCCATTAAAGCGGCGAGTTCTCTTTCGACTTCGACGAGTTGTCGCATATTGTCGAGGAACCAGGGATCAATTTTGGTTGCATCAAAAATTTCCTGTACGGATAGTCCGGCGTCATAAGCCGTTTTGAGATAGGCCAATCGCTGCGAGTTGGGTTCGCGCAGGCCGCGTTCGAGGGCTTCGCGCGAGAGGGTATTGGGTTGCATGTCTTTGCCATCGGCGCCAAAACCCGCGCGCCCGATTTCGAGAGAGCGCAATCCTTTTTGCAGTGCTTCCTTAAACGTGCGACCTATGGCCATGGTTTCACCTACTGATTTCATTTGTGTGCCCAGGAGGTCAGCGGTTTGGGGAAATTTTTCAAATGTCCAGCGCGGGATTTTGATGACGCAATAGTCGATGGTGGGTTCAAATGAGGCGGGTGTTTCGCGCGTGATGTCGTTTTGTATTTCGTCCAGGGTGTAGCCAATGGCGAGTTTGGCGGCTATTTTGGCTATGGGAAAGCCCGTGGCTTTTGAGGCGAGCGCAGAACTGCGGGATACGCGGGGGTTCATTTCTATGACGACGCGTCTGCCTGTGTTGGGATCTACTGCGAACTGGATATTGGAGCCGCCGGTTTCCACGCCAATTTCGCGGATGCAGGCGATGGCATCATCGCGCATTTCCTGGTATTCTTTGTCGGTGAGCGTTTGCGCGGGTGCCACGGTGATAGAGTCGCCCGTGTGAACACCCATGGGATCGAAGTTTTCTATAGAGCAGATGATGACGACGTTGTCGTTCTGGTCGCGCATGACTTCGAGTTCGAATTCTTTCCAGCCGATGATGGATTCTTCGACAAGGATCTCAGAGGTAGGCGATAGGCTGAGTCCGTGTGCGGCAGCGTGTCTAAATTCTTCGATATTGTACGCGGTGCCAGCGCCTGTGCCGCCCAGGGTATAGGATGGGCGGATGATAGCTGGAAATCCGATTTCAGCAGTGATGGCGAGTGCTTCTTTGAGGGTGTAGGCGAATCGGCCTTTGGGGAAGTCGAGGCCAATTTTGCCCATGGCTTTTTGAAAGGCTTCGCGGTTTTCCGCTTTTTCAATGGCGTGTGGTTTTGCGCCGATCATTTCGACATCGAATTTTTCGAGTGTTCCCTGTTCGTGCAGGGCCATGGCGGTATTGAGGCCCGTTTGCCCACCCAGTGTTGGGAGGAGGGCATCTGGGCGTTCTTTTTCGATGATCGCAGCGCATACTTCCGGTGTGACGGGCTCGAGGTATGTCTGATCTGCCATTTCGGGGTCGGTCATGATGGTGGCGGGATTGCTGTTGACCAGCACGACTTCGTATCCCTCTTCTTTGAGGGCTTTGCAGGCTTGTGTGCCAGAGTAGTCAAATTCACAGGCTTGTCCGATGACAATGGGACCAGAGCCGATGAGCATTATTTTTTTGAGGTCGGTTCGTTTGGGCATAAAGAGCTTTCAGTGGTCAGTAGTCAGTAGTCAGCAAAAGGTGGTTAGAGGTGAAACCCCAGTACCCGTCATCGCGGCATGCTTAAAGCCGCGATCCAGAAGGTTTATTGTCATTACTGTTGCATATCTGGTGAATAGCAGCGGCAAAATTCTCGATGATGTCGCTGGCAATGAGGCTCATGTGTCCTGTTTTTTTTGCTGCGATATCGGCGGCGAGGCCGTGAAGATAGACGGCTGTGCATGCCGCGTCTGTGGCGTTGAGTCCTTGGCCGATGAGTGCGACCAATAAGCCCGTAAGTACGTCTCCTGTGCCGCCGGTGGCCATTCCCGGGTTGCCGGTTGGGTTGATGTGCGCCTCGCCTTCTGGCGTTGCGACAATGGTTGGCGCGCCTTTCAGGACGATGGTGGCTCCGACATCAGAGGCGAATTCCAGAGCGCGTGCAATAGGGTCGCGCTGTATTTCGGCGATGCTGTATCCGGTCAGGCGCGCAAATTCCCCGATGTGCGGGGTGAGTACCAGAGGTGTCTCGCAGGTGCGGATCGCATCGAGGTCGCCAACAAGAGCATTGAGTGCGTCGGCGTCAATGACTGCGGGACAAACGCAGTCGCGCACGAGGCGACGGATGAGTTCGACGGTCTCCCGATGGGTGCCTAATCCGGGACCGATGGCCATGCTGTCGGCAGTGCGACATACGCGTTGAATATCGCCCCGAGCGCGCAGGGACAAGCATCTGGCTTTTTTCACTTCGGGAAGCGGGTGGGTCATTGCTTCTGTGACTTTGATTTCGAGTATGTCGTTGAGGCTTTCGGGTACGCCGAGTGTGACGAGGCCCGCGCCTCCTCTTATTGCCGCGTTTGCCGAGAGTGTGGCTGCGCCTGTGAGTCCCACGGATCCGGCGAGGATATATACTCTGCCGCAATCTCCTTTGTGGGCGTCGGGTTCCCGGTGAGGAAGCATGCGCGCGCAGCGACGATTGTCGATCAGGTACGTGCTGATGCGCTCATGCTCAATCGCCGAAGGGGGGATCCCGATGTCGATGAGGTGCAATTTGCCGCACCGGGCGCGACCGGGGTAAAAGAAATGTCCAATGCGAGGTAATGCAAAGGTGACTGTGCATATTGCGGTTGCACAGGGTCCTTCGATTTTGCCCGTGTCGGCGTTGAGTCCAGAGGGTATATCTACAGCGACAATGGGACATTCTGCGCGGGTGAGGGCGTTTATAAGATCGGCGTAAATGCCGCGGGCAGGACCTCGAATACCCGTGCCCAGAAGCGCGTCAACGGCGATGTCGGCATGGGCGAGTGCGTTTTGCACTGTTGCGATACGATCAACCGACTGCACAATATCCGGGGGCAATCGGTCGAAGTTGGTTTTGGTATCGCCTGTTATTTCATTTGCGACTGTGAATACCTGGACTTTGGCACCGCATTGGGCTGCTTGCCTCGCAACGACAAATCCGTCGCCGCCATTATTGCCTTTGCCACACAGGATGACGATATGCCGGTTTTGGAGTTCGCCCAGCAGGTTTTCTACTACCCGGGTTACACCTTGCCCGGCGGCTTCCATAAGTTCAATGCCCGGCACACCACTGTCAATTGCCCGACGGTCAATGGATGCCATCTGGGAGCCGGTGATAAGCTCAGTCATAGGGGAGGGTGCGAGGTCGTGCGCGCGGTGTGAGATTCTCTGGGTCATGTTGCAGTTTGAATTGCCTAAAAATACAGGAAGGGCACGGGCAACGCAAACCCTTTTTTGGCGGATGGAAGCATTGGAGATTATTGGGTATGTGATTGCTAAATAGAAGAAAAACAAAGTTTAAGTGTGATTAAGTCGAAATGATACAAACCGCTTGACACAGATGGTGCGCTTGTCTATACTTTTCGGATGATGTGGTGGGGTGCGAGAGCGGTCGAATCGGGCGGTCTTGAAAACCGTTGACCTTCACGGGTCCGTGGGTTCGAATCCCACCCCCACCGCCATTTATCTTGCCTTTACACACTTCCTTTGTTACTTTCTGCTGTTCGTTTTTGATCGCGGAGAGGTGCTGGAGTGGCCGAACAGGGCAGACTGCTAATCTGTTGTAGGGGTTTTCCTCTACCGAGGGTTCGAATCCCTCCCTCTCCGCCAAATAATTCACAGGTCATTTGCAATGTCGGATACGGTTTTGCGTTTCGCGCCGTCTCCCACAGGTGGGTTTCATGTGGGCAATGCGCGAACGGCGATTTTTAATCATCTTTACGCGAAGCACTACAAGGCAAAGTTGTTGTTGCGCGTAGAAGATACGGATCGAGAGCGTTTTACAGAGTCGTCGCTTCAGACGATTCTGGATGGTTTGAACTGGCTCGGTGTTGATTTTGACGCCGAGCCAGTGTTTCAGTCGGATAATGCCGAGGCGCATAAGCAGGCCGCAGCGCGTCTGGTGGAGACGGGTCATGCGTATTATGGCTATGAGACAGCCGAAGAGCTTGACGCGATGCGCAGGCAGGCGCAGATTGAGAAGCGGCGCGTACGCTACAATCGGGATTTGACACCGGAACAGCAGGCGGCTTATGAGGCAGAGGGGCGGCCCAGAGTTGTGCGGTTTAAGGTGTCTGCGGGTGAGACGGTCTGGCACGATCGCATTCGGGGTGTGCAGCGTTGGGATAATGCCGAGGTGGAGGATTTTGTTTTGTTGCGGCCCGATGGTTCGCCTGTTTACAATCTCGCGGTGGTGGTTGACGATCACGATATGGGTGTGAATCTGGTGTTGCGGTCTGCGGACCATTTGTCGAATACACCCAAGCAAATGATGCTGTTTGAGGCGCTTTCGTGGATGGTGCCAGAATACGGGCATTCGACGCTGATTTTGGGTCCCGATGGCAGTAAGTTGTCAAAGCGCCATGGTGCGACGACGATTTCGGAGTATCAGGAGCGGGGGTTTTTGTCGGATGCGATGTTCAATTATCTCGCGCTGTTGGGATGGGCTCCCGGGGATGAGCGCGAGGTGTTTGCGCGAGATGAGTTGACCGAGGCGTTTTCGGTTGAGGGGTTGCTCAAGAGAGACGCGATTTTTGATGAGAAGAAGCTGGTCTGGCTCAATGGCGAGCAGATGCGTCTTCGTCCGGTGGATGCGGTTCTGGACGATGCTGTTCCGATCTGGATTGCGGAGGGGTGGCTTACAGAGGCAGAGGCTTCTGATCGGCGGGATGAATTGATGAAGATTGCCGAGTTGTTGCAGCCGCGGTTGCATACGCTTGAGGATTTGATGCATACGGGTTATTTTTTTGTGGATCCGGAAGGGTATGATGCAAAGACGGCAAAGAAGAACTGGAAGACGGATACGCCCGAGCGCGTTCAGTTGATGATTGAGCGCCTGGAGGATTTGGATTCGTTTCGCGAAGGCGATATTGAGGGTGTGACGCGCACACTATCAGGTGAACTGGGCATATCGGCTTCCAGGCTGATTCATCCAACGCGGCTTGCGCTTTGCGGCGTTGGGTTTGGGCCGGGGTTGTTTGAACTGATGGCTGTGCTTGGGCGGGAGACCTGTATTCGCCGACTGAAAAAGGCTCTGGAGGTTTTGGCCCCATAGATGGCGCATCCCATCCCGAAACGCTGTATATATTTTTGCCCCCTCGTCTAATGGCAAGACATGCGGCTCTGGACCGTAGAATCGGGGTTCGAATCCCTGGGGGGCAACCATTTTTTAAGGTCGTAAGTTTTTGCTGTAAATGAACAGCACTTACGGCCTTTTGTTTTACCTCTCATTGACATTTTTACTTCCTTGCATGACTCAGCCAGCCGTAAGTGCCTTAATGATACGCATTGCGGTTCCTTTGTCAATTTCTCTATGGCGAGGAACAGGCTGAGATATGCCCGTGTTGGGGTTTTTGTAAATGTCATGCCGTCCCCCATGGCGGACAAACACACAACCCTCATCATTTAATTTTCGTATTAAGTCAACTCTTTTCATGCAACCTGCACTCTGAGTGTCAGTACCAGTGCATCAGTCTTGTGTGCTGAGGGAACGTCATCATTCGGGAGTTTATCATGAACACCATTAGCTCCGAGAGACTCAGGATTATTAACTTCCAGGTAAATATCAACCAGATGTTCTTTCAATTCTTGAAGGGTTTCGCCTTGTGTCCAATAATCTGGATAGTCTTCAAGGAATCCAACAAACAAAGAATCAGAACACCAGTATCTATATTTTATCTTTATTGTTATTGCCTTGCGAAAGTATTTAGTCCACCCAAACCATGATTGACCAATGGACCATTTTTTTGACCATTTTTTTTCCTTTTCCTGTGAAGTTGATTGTTCTAAAATGGACATGCAAGACTTTGCCTGCTGGACAGATATGCGGGTGTCTGTCCGGCTTCACCGGAAATATACTCCTTCTCTAAGTACTTTTCTTGGTAATCTCGCTCAGTACTCTCAAAAGATACTGGCACGGTGACACAACCGCAACCCCCTTTTAACCCATTCTAACCCTTCTAAATAACATCCCCATGCGCCTATCTGTATAAAATTCGAATCCCTGGGGGGCAATTACGTAACTGTTTTTCTTGCCATTTGCCGAAAAATAACAATAATTCTCATTTGATAATCATTTTTCCGAGTTGCATAAAAAATGAGGGGACGACAGGGAGGGATACCATTTACCTTGCCGCCCCCGAAGACCGGGCATGGAGTGAAGGGATATCTCGGCCCGGTCGTTGTGCTCATGGGGATCTTGTATTCAAGCTGATCAAACACTTAGACGGGCTACAAACGTTTTTGGTGTCAAATTTAGAGGGGAAAAATGGATCCTGGTACAAAAATTTTGTGTTGTCCCGTCAGATGTGACAGAATCATTCTCGGAGCAGTTCAAAAAAGCCGAGTATCTGTGGGGAATTTCTACTAAATTATGATACCCGCAATTCTCGTGTGATATGTGGCATGAATGATTCTTTTTCTCACCCTTTTTGGAGATTTCCTATGATTTACGACATGCGAACCTACGATCTGAATCCCGGCGCATTGCAAGCCTATATGGATGCGGTGCGCGAGGTGGCGCTTCCACTGCGCGAAGACTATGGCATCAAACTTGCCGGGTGGTATTATACCGATATTGGAAAATTAAATCGCGTTGTTCACATCTGGGCGTATCGCGATTATACCCATTTTGATCAGGCGCGGCAGGCTGTCCGCAGCGATCCCCGATGGGTCAATGAATATCTACCTCGCGTCAAAGGGCTGGTCGCGCGCCAGCAAGATCAAATTATGCTCGCGTCCGATTTTTTCGAGTCCCGTGTCCCGGCTCTTTCGGAAGATGCGTAATCCCATTTTATTCAGTCGTGGAAAAAAAAAGAACGGGTAGAGAGTATTACAATTCTCTACCCGTTGCTTTTTGCCTGGGAGATTGATTAGTCAGGCAATGTCAGTCATCATCCTGGCTCGGGATTTTCAGGCGGAATAACACGGGGTGGTGATCCGAGTAGTATTGTACAAATAAGCTCCCTTTGTAAGGATCGCCGGGATAGGCACTGGAGTCTCGCCAGGTATCGCGCATTTGGTCGATGAGGTTGATGACTTGAAAGTCAAATTTCTCATCTATTTCGTCTAATCTGGCAGGGCGGTACATGACGTGGTCATAGGGTTTGCTACTTTTGGCCGCTGTGTTCGTTTTTCGGCATTCGTCGTTGAGCGATACAAATCCCCGCGGTGTTACTGCTTGAAGTTCCGCGGCACTTTCGATATTCATATCCCCTACGATGTAGAAGTCCTGCTCTTGCGCGTCATTGAGATCGATCCACTGGGCAATGCTCAAAAGTTCTGCTCTGCGTGCGGTTTTTTTGTTTTTGCCGGGGGATAAGTGGACGTTGATGACGACAAAGTCCATTTTGCCATCTACGGTGCGAAAGCCGTGGGCGTGTGGTACGCGGGGATATACGGGATGGGCAGATCGGTCGTCTGAGAGGAATCCATGGGGTAGGTCATTGGCAATTTTTAGTTTGCCGGGTTTGTAAAAGACCACGGACCATTCGGTGCTCGATCCGGCTTTGTGGATTTTTTCGCCTCTTCCCGTGTCTTCACAAGATAGGGAGAATTTAAAGCCCTGTGCGCTCATGGCATCGAAGAATGCATCGGCTTCGGGGTCTTCGCGATAGGATGTGCCATCGCAGTATTGACCGTTATCAGGTGGTGAAACCAGTTCCTGGACGACGACCATGTCGTATTTTCCGACCAATTTCGCAAGTGCGTTGTTGTCCTTTTTTTTGTACAGACCGACGAATTTGATGTTGAAAGAACAAACTGTGATTTGCTTGTCAGAGACTTGTGGTTGGCAGCCCAATAACAACAGGAGAATGGAGAATAAAAGATATTTTTTCATATTTGTGTTACGATGGTGTTCAATTTGTAATCCGGCAGGTCGAATACCGCATAAGATGGCAGGTTCAGTTGTAGCCAGAGGTCGAAGCCATTTGTGCGGGTTTTTTGCGCGACGAATAAAGAGATGACGGTGCCGTGGGTAGCGATGGCGATGGTTTTGTGAGGGTGCGTTTTTACTGCTTTTTCAACGGCTTGAGTGAATCGCCTGCGAGCCTGGTTTGCCGTTTCATTGCCAAAGATCAGGTCGCTGGGGCATGCAAAGAAGGTTTTTACTGTGGTGTGCCAGGTTTCTGGGGGAATAAAGGGCACGCCTTTGCGGTCGTGTTCGTGAAAGTTGGGTGCTGACGAATAGGGGATTTGAAGGGCGTCGGCGACCAGTTGACCCGTTTCATGTGCTTTGGGTTCTTCGCTTGTGATGAGAAGGTCCGGTTTATAAGGGTGCAATGCATCGGCGAGAGGAGTGCAACTTGCGCGTCCGCTATCCGATAATAGCCAGTCTGGGGCGGATTTTGTCTCGTCGATTTGAGACATAGCATGTTTGATCAAGATGAGATGGCTCACAAGAATGCTCCGGTCAGGACGGCTCAATCAACCCTATCAACAGTGCCGTCATCGCGGCATGTCCCCTGCTTAAACCCTGCAGGGGCATGCTTTAGCCGCGATCCAGTGGTTTTTGCCTGTCACCCAATCACGCCCTGGCGCTTTTCTCTCTAATCAAAAAATAAGACAACTTCTTATGGGTGAAAAGTAAATATCTTCACCATACCATTTCGGGATCGTCCTATGTGACCTCAGGAATCACTGAAATGAAAAGAGCGAGTCCTTTTTGGCTCGCTCTTTTTTGCTTAAAATACTTCATTGTGCTGCGCGATGCATAATTTAATACGGCTCGTTGACACCCTTTTGGATTTGGGCTATATTGCACAAAATATCATCCACAGAAGAAGGATCTTATACATTGACGGAGACGCTATGATGACACAGGAACAAAATGAGAAAGTCCAAACCATTGTCCGTGAGACCATTGCGGAACGTTTCTCGTCGGATGAGTTCGTGTTCGACCCCATTGTGGTGGTACCGACTGTTGACGAATACGGTTCTGACGCCAGCGGCGAAACGTATCTTAGCATCATTATTGTCTTCGATGGCGATCAGAAGCTACTCGACTCCAGTTGGACATCCAGCTTCATCAGGCGCATTCGCCCGAAGCTGATTGAGGCAGGCATAGAAGAGTTCCCCAGCCCGTCATGGGTTGAGAAATCTGAGTGGTGGAGTCTGTATCCCAAATGGCGACAACAACACCCAGAGGTAACCATTGAAACCGCTTGATTTTATTGTAACAGCTCGGGATTTGGTTCATGCGAACAACAAGGGCAGGACACGAGAGACGAACATTCGCAGGGCTGTCAGCACAACGTACTACGCGCTGTTCCACTGTCTCGCAACTTCCAACGCCAATATGCTCGTTGGCGGCCCCGGTGCCCACCGCAGTCAACCGGCATGGCGTCAAGCATACCGGGCATTGCAACATGGAATTGCGAGACAACGCTGCGAACATCAGGGTATCATCATAAAATTCCCAGACGAAATTCAGGACTTCGCGGAACGATTTGCTGATATGCAGAAAAAACGTCACCGCGCCGATTACGCTCCTGATGCGACCTTTTTCAAATCTGATGTCATTCAAGACATCACGGATGCAGAGGATGTTATCCACTGTTTCAACAGTGTTCCCGCACGAGACCGGCGTGCCTTTGCAGTTTATGTGTTGTTACCTCTCAGAACTGACTGAAACCTTGCACAAAAATGAAAAGTGCGAGTCCTTTTTGGCTCGCTCTTTTTTTTGCTTAAAATACTTCATTGTGCTGCGCGGGGCATAATTCAAGACGGCTCGTTGACACCCTTTTGCAACTACTGAGTCTTTATTGGCAATATGAGTTGCATCCTGAATGTGGTGCTTTTGTCTTCAACGCTAAGATCTGTGCGGATTTTGGGATTGTCCTTATTTGTGAATGATATATTGCAAGGGGTTGTAAATACCACCTGTCGATGAGCTTGTTGGTTAATCTCAACGAGACCGGGAAAAATATTAATCACTGCGCGTTGATTAATCTCGCGAACACTGTCAAAGGAACCGTACTCGCTTATGACGCCCTCAGCCAGACCACCCACTCGCCTACAGGTCTCGACTGCGGCTCTCACAGAGGAATATTGATGATTAACAGTAAATTTGACAAACCTTTGATCATTTTCAAACCTTGCAAAAGCATCCAAACCCCACAACTTCCCCTTATAGCTCCCCTTATCTGGTCCCACTTCTACTTTTTTCCATGTTTCTTCTGCTCGGATGGATGACATATGCGACATCACCAAAAAAAAACATAGTATTGCTAAAATCACACTGGCCCTCATAGCACCCTCGCACCTAATATTCCCTGCACCGATTCGTAATAGGCAATCGCCTATCGCGCCCGAATGCACGGGGCGTGATCTTGATACCTGGCGGTGCCTGGCGGCGTTTGTATTCGTTGATATCCACCGTGCGGATAACCCGCGTGACGAGTTCCTCGTCATAGCCCAGCGCAATAATATCTTGCAAGCTGGTATCGTCCTCCACATACGCTTTGAGAATGGGATCGAGCACAGAATAAGGAGGCAGACTATCCGTATCTTTCTGGTTATCGCGCAACTCCGCCGTGGGCGGGCGGTCGATAATCGAAACGGGAATAACGGGATGATCCGACAGACCATTGCGATAATGTGCCAGATCATAAACAAGCGTCTTGTAAATATCTTTAATAACCGCAAACCCACCCGCCATATCGCCGTAAAGCGTGGCATATCCCATGCTCAACTCGCTCTTATTACCCGGCGCCAGCACGAGCGCGCGGAACTTATTGGCAAGCGCCATCAGCAAAGTCCCCCGAATGCGCGGCTGGATATTCTCCTCCGCAGTATCAGAAGGCAAATCGCCAAACTCATCGGCGAGAAGACCGAGATACTGGTCGAACAACTTTTGAATCGGCAACGTCAGAATGCGAATATCGAGATTCCCCGCCATCTGCAGGGCATCGTTAAACGTGCCTTCTGACGAGAATTGAGTAGGCATCGTCACACACACCACATTCTCTCTCCCCAGAGCATCGTGTGCAACAGCCGTGACAAGTGCCGAGTCAATTCCGCCAGACAAGCCGATGAAAACCTTCTCAAATCCATTCTTCACAACATAATCCCGCGTACCCAGAACAAGCGCATCGTAAATATTCTTAAGACGCTCATCTGGACGCGGAAAATCTGGTTTCTCAGACGGAGAAAGACACACAGATTTGGGTTTTAGATCGGGCAGATCAATAGCACGCGGAGAAGAAACATCGCGTTTTTCCTTGCGCCGACGCGAATCGTGCAGGCGATTGCGAAAAACAGCATCCACATCAACATCCGCCACTAAGAGATCTTCCTCAAACCGGGGAGACCGCGCAATAACGCGACCTTCCTGATCGACAATCAGACTGCCCCCATCAAAAATCAATTCATCCTGCCCGCCGACGAGATTGCAAAAAGCGAGAACAGCACTATTATCAGTCGCACGCGTAGCAATCATCTGCTCGCGCAACAACTCTTTGCCATCGTGGAAAGGTGAGGAGGAAATATTGATGAGCACCTCGGCATCGCCGGCAAGTGCTTGCTCCCGAGCGGGACCCCCGGGATACCAGATATCTTCGCAGATCGTAACCCCAAAAGTGATGCCATTGAGGCAGTACACCCCTGCGGTCTTGCCAGATTGGAAATAGCGGTCTTCGTCAAAGACGCCGTAATTGGGCAAATAGGTCTTGTGGTAAACATCGATCAAGCGCCCGTCGCAAGCAATAGCTGCGGCATTGTAGATATCGTCGTGACGATCCACAAATCCGAAAATTGCAGCAACACCCTGCGTCGCCTGAACGAGTTCATTCAGCACATCGAGGTTGGATTGGATAAATCGGGGCTTAAAAAGCAAATCTTCGGGCGGATAGCCCGGAATTGCGAGCTCGGGAAAAACAACAATATGCGCCCCCAAGTCGCGTGCCCTGTGAACATGGTCGAGAATTTTATCACGGTTGCCCGCAAGATCACCGACGGTGATATTAATTTGCGATAGGGCAAGGCGAATCACGTGTCCGGCCCTCTAATAATCGGAATAGAAGAAGTGACGGTAATCGACAATATCGGCATTCTCTCGCAAATCGGCAAACCAGGCAGTGAAAACCTCCTGGCGTTTTTGTGAAATCACCTGCTGCAACAACGTCGCTTTTGCCGATCCTAAACCCGTTTTATCAACAGATTGCTTTTCATCTACGCGCAAAATATAAGCCCCGCGGTCAGTTTTGACGATCTCACTCGTCTGGCCCGTTGACAAACGAAATGCCGCGCCCACAAAAGCATTGCGACTCCCCACACTGGGAACAAAGTCCGTACGCGCAAAAGGCTGCGGTGTCTGAACCGTAAGATTGAAAAACCCGGCTGCCTCTTCGAGCGATTTGCCCGTCTTGATCTGTCCCATCACCTCGGCCAACCGACCGGCTGCAACCTCGACTTTCTTTTTCGTTTTCAGACTCGCCTCAATCTGCGGTTTAACTTCGTCCAAAGGCCGAGGACCTGCCTCGCGGATTTCGCGCAAAGCAAAAACGTGGATACCCTGGTCATTTTCATAAACACTGGAAATATCGCCGGGAGAACCGCGCAAGAATTTGTTCACCAGACCCGACGTGCTATTGCCCAGCAGAGGGAAAAAGCTACCAGCGGTAATAAACTCCGAGTCCTGACTCTGCAAATCCCTCTGGTTGACAGCTGCGTCAAACCCGACATCAGCGGCTATTTCTGCAAACTCCTCGACAAGCACGCGCAAACTGTCGAGCGTATCGCGCCCGGGGCGCACCTCGACGAGGATATGCCGCGCGTGAACCTCAAGGCTGTCAGCCGCACCTCTCGTCTCCTCCACCTTAATAACATGCCAGCCAAACTGCGTTTTGACCGGATCGGATATTTCCCCCGCTTTGAGCGCGAAAGCCGCATCTTCAAAAGGCTTGACCATGCGACCCCGCCCAAAGAAACCGAGATCGCCACCGCGCGGGCCACTTGGCCCATCGGAATACGCCCTGGCGAGTTCGGCAAAATCATCACCACCCCTGGCCTCGGCGAAAACCCGATCAATCTCGGCTTTGGCTTCGGCTTCATCGCGCGCAGTCGCTGTTTTCTGCAACGAAACAAAAGCGACGCGTATGGCGGCATCTTCCTTGTATTCGTCCCGATGCGCTTCGTAATGAGTCTGAACCTCAGCATCCGCGACCAGCGCGAGCGAATCGGGAATGGCATTGGCATCAAACCCGATATAAGACACGTTCACTTTTTCGTTCTGTTCGATATACGCTTGCTCAATCTCCGCGTCGGAGACTTTCACCGAACCTACAATGAGCGTTTCGAGCTTTTGGGAAAGCAACTGGCTTCGCGCATTCTCTTCGGCAAACAGAACAAATTGTTTCATTCGAGGATCGCTGTACGTACTGGGATCGTCGAGAAATTGGCTATATTTAGCGGGATCAAATGTACCGTCGGTCTGGAAAAATTCTTGTTGTTGTATCCACTCGGCGGGTTGTGTGCGATTGATGTGATCGACCTCAGCATCGGAAACGGCAATGCCGTATTTCTCAATTTGTTGTCCAAACAGGGTTTGCGTAACCACGCGCTCCCAGGTCTGAGAAATAATCTGGCTCACGTCGGGATCCTGATTGCCCCGCGCCTTGGCCTGCTCAAGATCATTTCGGATTTCGGCTTCAAATTGCTTCACAGAAATGTCCTGACCATTCACAGAACCCATATTATCACCAACAGCGGCAAAACCCCGACTGCTAAAATCAGCACCCCATTCAAACACCATAAGGCCCACAAAAGCAACCGCAACAATAATCATCATAGCCTTGATAAAAGTAGCACTACGCATTTGGGCGAGCATTGAGACTTTTCCTCCAGATAGGATCAGAATTAACAGGATAAACAAGATTGTACAGGATGCCACCCAGCCACACCAGTTTTGTAATCTACTTGTTGGACTTTGTACTGGCAAGATTTTTTTCTACAAATGCAAGCCCATTCAGTTTCTTGACGAGGGCAGATAAAAGCCCTATACTCAATGCGACAAGAGTGAAAAGCATCCCCCCATCCTGGACGCCTGCTTAAAGCATGCAGGCGTGACCCCGTATAAAAGCACTACGGGGCAGGCTTCCGTCATCGCGGCATGCCTAAAGCCGCGATCCAGAAGGTTTTTAGCCGCTGACCGCTAACACCCAACCGCTTTTTCCTGAATTCCCACATGCTCCGTCTATCTGCCATAAGTTGTATTCTCCTATCCTTCATCATCACTGCACACGCAGAGAATTATCACTGGCCCATGGATGCCCCCCCGGCATTGACATCGACCTTTGGCGAATATCGAGGTGGGCGATTGCACGCGGCAATCGACTTGAAAACCTATGGCAAAGAAGGATATCCCGTAACAGCGATTGCCGATGGATACGTCTGGCGGGTCCGCACATCACCCTGGGGATACGGCCGGGTGGTATATGTTCAACTCGACAATGGCCTGTTCGCGCTCTGGGCGCATTTATCCGGATTCTCCAAACGCATTGAAAAATATGTCCAGCAAGAGCAAGACCGCCGCGGGACATACAGCGTAAACCTGTATTTTCGTCCCGATCAAATCCCCGTCAAGCGCGGAGAAATAGTGGGCTATTCGGGCAGCACAGGCATTGGCGTACCGCATCTGCATTTTGAATTGCGCGACGCGAAACACCGCCCCATCAATCCCCTGCTCCATGGATTTGATATCAAAGACACCATACCCCCAACCATGCAGGCAATCGGCCTCGCACCCTTAAATGCAGACGCACGGGTCAAAGGCGGACACAAACCCGTGTCATATCGCCTCGCCTATCGCACAAAAGAAAAAGTCTTCACACATCCCGATACCATATCAGTCTGGGGTCCCATCGGTATTGGCCTGAAAGCGATTGACCGCGCAAATGAGTCTCGACTAACAAACCGATTGGCCCCTTATCGCATGCGACTCCTGATAAATGGCGAAGAGATATTTCAAAAAACCTGTGGCCTATTTGGATACGACGTAACGCGCCACGGAGAACTCGCCTACGACTTTTATATGAGCCGCCGCGGCCTGGGGCGATTTCACAGCCTGTATCGCAAACCCGGCAATCGCCTGCCGTTTTACGGCGATTACAAAGTGGGATCAGGCGTATTATGCGCGGGAACAAAGACCGACAATGCAGGGCATGAACTCTCGCCAGGCGTACATCGCCTGCAGATTATTGCCGAAGACGTAAAGGGAAATCGCGCAACAGCAGTCGTATTTCTGCGGGTGCGAGACACGAGCGGAACAGCTCGAACATTTGCCGCCTCCAAAAATTCACCACAGCGCAACCCAAAAATAACCAGCAAAATATCGTATTTCCCCACCTTCGCAGTTGTTCACATCACAGCTAATCAGACCCTGTCAGAAATGCCAACAGTGCGAGCACAACTTTCCAAACAATGGACGCGATCCCTCGCGGTTCGGCAAACAAGTTCGCAAACATATCAGGTTGTCATTCCATTTGATGAAAAGCATGCCGACAATATAGATGTGCAAATAGAGACAAACGGACAAACACAAAATCTGTGGATCACCCAGCAAACCGCGACACAAGATGGCGGAGAAATGCGCTCGGATGACGGATTGGTGCGGGTGCGATTTGAGAAGGAAGGCGTTTACGAAACCCTATTTGGACGCATCGTGTCCGAAAGCCAGATAAAGGACAAACGCATGGTGGGATCCGCGGTTCGGATCATGCCCGGGGATGTGGCATTCAAAGGGGCAGAAATAGCGTTCCTCCACCCTCCCGATCATCCCAATATAGACAAACTCGGCATTTACAAATGGAATGGAAAAAATAGCTGGACTTTTGTCGATAAAGGACGCGATTCAAAGACAGGTGCCATAACGGGAAACGTGAGGAACTTTGGCGTATTTGCATTGCTCGCCGACACTGTACCCCCCAGAATTGCCAGCATAACCCCTGCCAACGGCACAGTAATCGCACAGCACCAGCCCAGAGTTGCAGCTTCCGTTTGGGATACATCTTCGGGTATTTGGCGAGATGAAGATATTGTGATGAAAATTGATGGCAAAGCTCTAATTGTGGAATACGACCCGGAAGAAAGTCGCATCTTTGCCAAACCGCGAAAACCCCTGACGCCCGGGGCGCACAAGTTGGAAGTCATCGTGCGCGACATCTGTGGCAATGAATCGCGGCGCACCACCGCATTCAGGATACAATAGCGATGATGATCCCCCTCAAAGACGAACACCCCTCGGGTCAGATCCCCGTATTGATGATCGGCATTTTGCTGAGCAACGTGGGCATATTTGTGTACGCGTGGTTGTTAGGCGACATCGGGTCTCATGTATTTAACGCGCGATATGGGGCAATTCCCTTTGAGATCATGCACGGTGTTGACGCAATCTCTCCCACCCCCATCCCAATATATTTTACGCTATTATCCTCGATGTTTATGCACGGCGGCATATTACATCTGGGCGGCAACATGCTGTATCTGTGGATCTTTGGGAATAATATAGAAGCCGCGCTGGGACGTGCGCGGTTCTTATTTTT
>JAGWBW010000032.1:23838-39505 GCA_021295695.1 Candidatus Latescibacterota bacterium | reverse complement strand
GCCAGTGGTGCGATAGCGGGGATCTTGGGAGGATATCTGGCGGCATTTCCCGGCACGCGAATTTTAGTACTGGTATTTTATTTCATCCTTCGCGTACCAGCATTAATCGTACTCGGCGGATGGTTTGTCATTCAGTTGCTCAACGCATCAAGTGCCAGCAGCACAAGCGACGTCGCGTGGTTCGCCCACATCGCCGGCTTTGTCGTGGGCTATGTGCTAATGCGCCAATGGAAGAACAAGATCCCATCTAAAAGAGTATATGAACAGTGGGAGTATTGACAGTAGTCACCGCTCAAGAGATTTCATACTATCTACTTCTCTCGGCGTCGTCCCGGATTTCCATCTGTCTATAATCGCGTGTATATCTTCGGGATTTTCTATTGGTGGACCGAGGCGAAGCAGGTTTTCAAGCGCAGAAACAGCGCGAGTCACATCACCCGACTCGTAAAAATAGAGAGCCAGTTCGCGATAGTGTTGGCCAACGAGTTGCCAGGTCTCCGGGAAATCGAGCGCGTAAGGAGGCACGCGTTTTTCAACCTCGGCGAGAACATCGTAAGCCTCCTCGTGCATACCCAATCGAATGTACGCGCGAACAAGCCCATCAAAAAGAATCAAATAATTGCTGAGCAGACGGCGCGCAACCGGATCTTTGTGAACCGTACTATCCGCAACGCCGGTGTACCGATAGACCTCGAGCAAATTGCGTTTGATCTTTTCTTCCTCAAACTGCTCATAGCCTCGCGACTTGACCAGTTTATACGCCATCCCCTCCATAGACAAATAGGGCTTCAAACCCGCCATATTGACATCGGGCACGGTCACGGCAAAATAAATGGGCCGTTTTTCCCAGTTGTGTTTAATAATGCGCCACATCATCAAAGTATGGGGTTCCAGGACCGGGACCGTCATCCTGCCGGCAGGATACTCCATTATGGGAATATCCCCCGCCTCGAGTTTAAGACCTGCTATTTCTACGCCTCTGTCGTAATCCCAGGGAATTGCCCCGAGCCATTCTTCAATCTCATCATCCTCCAGATCAAATTCAATACCGTACCTCTTCAGTTGTTTGATATACCACGAAGTCTTGATCAGACTGAGATTGACAATTTGAATATCGTTTCGCACGCCTTCAACGCCCTGCAAAAACCACAAAGGATACGTGTCGTTATCCCCATTGGTAAACAAAATGGCATTCTGCTCACAGGTTGCCATAATATTATGGGCATAATCATAAGACACAAAGTCGCCCGTGCGATCGTGTACATGATAATTTTCGATCAGAATACCCGATGGCACCAAAAGCATGAGAGCCGCCGCCAGAATCGCCAGCGATTTGTTTTGCATCCAGGCAATAAGACCCGCTGCACCAATACCCATCCATATACCGAAAAATGTATAAGCCCCCACAAAGATATATTCGCGCTCGCGGGGTTCGGGATCGGGCATATTGAGATAGAGCACAAGCCCCACGCCCATCAGGGCAAACATAGCAAAAAGGGAAGCAAAGCGTTTCCAATCCTTACGCAGGTGGTACACAGCACCGCCGATGCCGAGCGCGAGCGTGACCAGAGAATAGTTAATAATCTCATACCGGCTCATATAAACATCTACGGCGCGGCGAAAATATGCGGAAATCCCATCAAAAAACGGAAATTGCTGGAGAAAATATTTGATAAAAATATTAAACTGAAAAGCCCAGGGTTCGGCGCGGCGTGGAAAAACAAGGTGGATCCCGTATTGCTGACGCCCCATAAATGCTTTGAAATTTTCCCAGGTCTCGGGATCGTTCATATCAATCATGGGATTGAGACCCGATCGAATAAACAGGGCGAAATATGTGGAAAAACCCAGCGCGCCGATGATAACGCCCAAAAGCCAGAATTGGGGCGTGCGCCACTCAGGTCTCAAAATGAGCAACCCGATGACGACAGCCCCAGTCAGAAGTGCGGCGACCCCGATGGGGAAAACAATAGACAAAAACGGATAGAGGGTAAGCCCCACGACCACGAGCACCTGGTGTTTGAGCGGTCGATCTTCCATCAAATCGGTAAAAAGCAGAATGAGAATACCGGGAATGGTGAGCAAACACTGAAGATGTACACCCGCGCCAAGCCCAAAAAGATAGGCAATAAAGAGCAAGAGGCGATCGCTATTGTGGTCTTTGTGCGCGTCATCCCAGCGCAGAGCCACCCACACTGCCAGCATGGTAATACACATCGACAGGCCATAAACTTCGGCTTCTATGGCATTATTCCAAAAAGAAAAAGAGAAGGCCGTGCTGAGGGAAGCAACCACACCACCGACAAAGATGGCGAGTTGTTGGACAGTATTCTCGCGGTCGAGCCAGGTGGAGAGCAAACGGACAGTACACAAATAGATGAGAACGACCGTGGCAATACCAGCCGCAGCCGACAGGAGATTTACGCGAAAAGCGATTTCCCCAAATGGCAACATAGAAAAGATACGCCCCAGCAAGGTATAAAACGGCGCGCCGGGGGGATGGGGAATGCCCAGAGTATAAGCAGTGGTAATAAACTCGCCACAGTCCCAAAATGCAACAGTAGGTGCCAGTGTCGAGAGATAGATAACAGTCGTGACAAAAAATACCAGACCAGCGACGATCTTGTTGCGCTGTCCAAATCCGTTCATAAAGTTTCTACTCGCAAATATGGGTTCTCACTCCGGAAGATCTTCGGGTCGCTCAATTTCAATATCGACAAATGAGCCATCAACCCGGGCCGTAACATAAAAAACTTCATCGCCCCGCAAAACCCATACTGCGCTACCTGTACCGTGCATAAGAACGGGTTCAGAGGGTCCATAATTATTGGGAGGCAAGTCTTCGGGGCCATAAATCTGCACATTCCCATACGAGGGATCCCATTTGAGAAAAAAGAGACTATCGCCCTTCAAAACCCAGGCTCTGCTCCCGCCACCAGCCATCATAACCGGTTCGGACCCATCTGAATCCGGGAGTTCTTCAGGACGTTCTGCTTCCAGCCTCACAAATGTGCCTTCGCGTTTTGCAACAATAAAATAGACATCGTCGCCCCGCAGTATCCAGGCGAAATCACCCGTACTTTGCATGATCAGAACTTCTTTGATATCCTCGCTACCGATCTCCTGGGGACCATAAATCTGCGCTTGTTCAAATTCCCTATCCCACTTCAGATAGTAAATTTTATTCCCCTTCAAAATCCAGGTTGTCACCCCGCTACCGCCTATCATAGCGGGTTCTAATTCTTCTTCATCCTGAGCAAAAACAAACGCGGGATAAGAAAGTAAAAACAGCGCAAGGAGCACGTAGATAAAACGCCGATTAGACATGTGTGATCCTCCGGTTGAAATAAAAAAATTTTAGACGGACAAATGTATGGGTTATGGAAGAATGAGTCAAGTAGGGGACGGTCCCAGTGCCGTCCCGAACGACAGCAGCGGGCGACCACAGGGGGTCGCCCCTACTACTTATCCCTTAACCATACACGCCAGCAAACCAAAAGTTCTACCCCAAAAAATAATAGGCCACATCGGGCGAACCCGTTTGTGGCCTATTGGGATAGCGGACCGTGTTAATGCAAATAAGATTTCAGCGGACGGCTACGCGAGGTATGGCGCAATCGCCGAAGAGCTTTCTCTTTAATCTGACGCACGCGTTCTCGAGTCAATCCAAAACGTTCGCCAATTTCCTCAAGAGTAAGTGGCTGTTCGCGATTGATGCCAAAATAAAGTGTAATGACTTCGGCTTCACGAGGGGTAAGGGTAGCGAGGGCTTTTTCTATTTCTCGTCTGAGTGCATCATCGAGAAGTGGATCGTCGGGTGGGGGTTGCATGCCGTCTTCAAGCACATCGAGCAGGTTATTGTCTTCGCCATCTTTAAATGGCGCATCCAGAGAAAGATGCCGGCTCGAAATCTTGAGCGTATCGCGTACTTCGAAATCATTCATGCCGAGTTCATCGGCAATTTCACCCGGACTGGGTTCGCGTCCATACTCCTGTTCGAGACCACTCGATGCCTTGCCAATTTTGTGGAGCGCGCCAACGCGATTCAGCGGCAAGCGAACAATGCGAGATTGCTCGGCCAGAGCCTGTAAAATCGCCTGTCGGATCCACCACACGGCATAAGAAATAAATTTAAAACCCTTAGTTTCATCAAAACGTTTGGCGGCTTTGATGAGTCCAAGATTCCCTTCGTTGATCAGGTCACCCATCGAAAGGCCCTGATTCTGGTATTGTTTGGCGACGCTTACCACAAATCTCAGGTTGGCTGTGGTCAATTCTTCCAGGGCTCCTTGATCGCCCTTTTTTATTCGTTTGGCCAGCACGACTTCCTGGTCTGCCGTAAGCAACGCGACTTCGCCAATTTCTTGCAAATACTGATCCAGTGATTCGTCTTCACGAGCATAAGGTCTTTTAGATAGTCTTGGCACTTCGTCAACCTCTCCTTCTTTGCACAGGGGATTGGCGCAGGTAGATGCCTGCAAGGATAAAGGACAAAGGTCTTAGAACAACAAAGGGAGAATCTTACATGAATACCTCCTATCTTTACCCGATTGCCAGTGTCAAATCCCATCCCTTTCTCAACACGGCAAGGGGCTTCTAACTTCTGGTGGGGCCAGAAGAAGTTTCTACGCTTCTCTGTCTGATTCTTGTAATACTTTAAATTGCGCTTCCTGATTTTGCAATTGCTCTTCGAGCTTGGAAATGGTCGCGATGTGATCTTGAACCGCTTCTGTTTGTGCTTCAACGGCGGCTTCATGATCTTTCAGTTCCTCGTATATTTGTCCGCCAAGTTCAGTAAATGCATCGTGAATAGCGTGGCGGGTGCGCGCAATGTCCAGACGTGCGCGGCCGAGTTTGCCCAGATACTCGGCTTTTTCCGCTGCTGTGGTCGCGCCATCGCGCAAACCTTGCTTGATTCTTTCCCAAAGAGTTTCGGTGTTCATAGTTTTTGCTCCAGCATTACGCGTCGGTTTGATCTCTTTTTGCAGCGTGAAGTTCCGATAGCAATTGCGCTCGATTTGCGCGTGAAATTTCTCGCCCCTGAATGCCAACGCCCGGCGTCTCACGAGCAATCTGCCGTAGGCGATATACCGGCAGACTCTCGAGATCCGTTTCGTCCATTTCACCCGTTTTTTTCATCAATCCAAAAACATCGACGAGGTCCTCGTGTGGATTGGGTATCACGTGATGTGCCACCAGAGTGCCCACCTGTTGCGCTGCGTACACCCCTGCTTCGACCGCAGCCTGCACCGCGCCAACATCGCCTAAAACACGAATCGAAATAATACCACCGTCTATTTGTTCGACAGCAGATAATTCAACAGCCGCTGCTTTGGTTGCTGCATCGGCCGCTTCGGTAACGCCGACAAAACCCAGCATTTCAATAAGTCCGAGGGCAGATTTCATGAGTGCTTATTCCCAAACAAAAAAAAACGGCTACTCAAAAACGCCATGTGCGTATGGAACAGCCGCCGAACGAATCAACGATGTGTATTTTTGGCAGAGAAAATGAAAATAGTTGTGTAATCCAACGGAAGGTTCATTAGACTTGCCAATCTACTAATGTGTTGATTTATATGGATACCGCGAGAGTCAAAAGTAACAAATTTAAGGTCGTATGTCACGTATTTTTTTATATATGAAAGTTGTTCTAATTTTATTTATTGTAATATAGTTACGCAACTTATAAATACATGCCCGTGAGTCACCTCCGAAAACGACTCAGTCCCTCAGCAGTACCAAACCAGACATATCCGCCATCTCGAAGAACAACCTGTACCCGTGTGTGTGCGAGACCATCGTACATCGTGTAATGTGTCCAGAGGTGGCGCGGCACATCCAAAAGAAAAGCCCCTGCGCCCGTGGCAACCCACACCTCATTGCTATCGGCCTCAATTGAGACGCGGTCTCTCCCACCTATTTCTGTAAGAGGATACTCGCGCCAGGTATTATCTCCCGGACGATATCGCACAACTGCTGATGGGGCTTCTGTAGCAAGCCATAGATCATTGTTGTGCATAGCCAGCGCGCGTATCCGGCGTTTGGCAATATTATGGGCCACAGGTCGCCAGGTGCGATCCCCTCGGGCACATTGAAAAAGACCGCTCTCAGTACCTGCCCATATATAATTGGAACCTGCAACCATAGCGTGAATAATCGCGTATTCGCTTCCCTGCACATAGTCGAGCGAGTCGGCTTTGATATCCAGCATTGCCAAACCGCGTTCCGAGCCGATCCAGAGAATGTCGTTATCGCGTGCCAGTGCCTGCACCTGTCCCCAGCGGCGGGTATCGCGATATGTAAACCATTGTCCGGTGCGTCTATAATACCGCATCAGACCATTGTGGGTGCCAAACCACACATTTTCGTCACCGGGTAATATGGTAACAGTCTGGGGATCGTCGAGGCCAATAATGCGATTGGCTTCAAAATATTCCCACGTATTTGTACCAGGGTGATATCGGGTAATGCCTCTCGCAGGTACTCGATAAGTATCCGCGCCCCCAATCCACAAAACATCGCCATCGCGTGCAATGGCCGTGACATTTTCCTCCAACGGACCATAAGTGAGAAATGAAAGCTGACCATTGAGGAGTTCGGCCTGCCCAACGCCCAGGCCCCATGTGGCGATCCAGAGATGACGCCACGAGTCAATCAACACGTCTGTAATCGCATAGTTGCGCCGAGGACCTATGACCTGGTGGTCGTCGAGATAATAACCAAAGGGCGGAAAAACAGGTGGAATTTGGGGAACTGACCGGGGATTGTGGAGATGTGCAGGAGGCCTGCCGCCCGGCATGACGCTCTGTACACCAGTGAGCCATCGGCCCACACCCGAAGGCGTTTCAAACCACAGGTCACCTGTATCACTATCATAAGCAATCCGCTGTACCCGGTTATCGGGCAGGCCATCGCGGGTTGTTATCGGGCTCAACCACGTCTTGGCAAACCGGTCATAGCGGCGAATGCCCCCGGTGGTCCCCACAAAAATAACCGTCGGGCTTTCCGCTATGGAGGTAACGTAGTTCATGCTGGTAAAATTTTCCCAGCGGTCGCGGTCATAGGCGAGGGAAGGCGCGGAGAGCAGGACGGTCAGGAGCGCGATGGAAAATAGCGCTGCACGTCGATGAATAACAAGCTTAAACATTACCTGGGACCTCGAACATATCCCTCGCCGCCTCAAATTCGGGTATCGATGTCTTGCCATTGAGACTGAGCTCAGACAAAATGCGACCTGTGAGCGGCCCGAACTTAAAACCGTGTCCTGAAAAGCCCGCCCCGATAACCACATTGGGATTATCCGGATGGACATCGAGAATAAAGTCCTCAGTACCCGTATTGGTATAGAGACAGGTCTCCCAATCGAGAAAACGCGCAACAGGCGGAACAAATTGCTCTTTAATAAATATGCGAAGATCCTCAATCGCATCTTCTGGCATCTGCGTGGGCACATCGTCGGGATCATCGTCAACGCCGCTGACAATGTGTTTGGCCAGCTTAATCCCATCGCGCCCAAATTGCGGAAGACCGTAATACCCCATATCGCCCTGGCGCAGAAGATAGCCCCAAACCGGAAAAGCCCCGGGTTGAAATTCTTCCTGCGACCCCTCAAGCTGGAAAAACCCAACAGTCTGGCGCGCCACTGCAACGCGCGATTTGAGAACCGGAAGCAAACGAGATACCCAGGGACCAGCCGTCACAATAAGGCGTTCCGTTTCAAAATCTCCCGCAGAGGTCTCCACGCGAATGGGATCTCGGGTAATGTCAACGCGCTGCACAGTCGTATTTTCGCGGATCTCCCCATCCTGCCTGCGAATCAGATGAATAAGAGACTGAACAGCCTGCGCGGCAGCCACAAGCCCGGCCGTGCGGTCATGGAGAACGCCAGCGGCATTTTCAAAGCGAAAGGCCGGAAAGCGTTTTCGGCCCTCTTCGGGAGTAAGGGGTTCAACATCGACACCGACCTCTGTCACAGCCTCGGCATAGCTCGTGTATTTTCCCCCCGGTGGACCAAAAAAACAGCCGGGCGTGGGATAGATGAGTTGAACCTCTGCATCGCGCTCGAGTTGGGGCCACGACTCGCCGTGTGCGATTTGCATGAGACGCACATAATCTGCATTCACATAAGCACTGCGGGTAATGCGCGAGTCCCCGTGTGAACTGCCCCGTCCGTGAGCGAGTCCAAATTGTTCAATCAGGCCAATATCGCGTATCCCCTGCCTCAAGAGATGATAGCAGGTACACAGGCCATTGATGCCCGCACCGATGACGAGCGTATGATATGTAGAAGACATTTTTTCTCCGGAAGAACCAAATGTTTATCCTCTCCAATATACCGAAATCCAGTTCGATAGCCACCTGATTTTTGGTTGTGCAACGCAAAGTTTATATTTACATTTTAAGTATAAAACAGGAAACTGTAAACCACAAAGCCGAGGAACCACATGTTTGGAAAGCACCTGCAACTCGCTCGCAAAAAGGCTGGTTATTCACTGCGCGGCCTCTCTTATGCGCTGGACAGCGAAGTGACCGCACAGGCCATTGGAAAATATGAACGCGGCGAAATGATGCCGCGCTCCAGCGTACTGATTCATCTCGCCAGCGCGCTCGGCGTTTCACTGGAATATCTACTCAGCGAACGCGTCGAGACCCTCAAATTACCCGAATTTCGCAAGCACTCGGGTATGAGTGCCGGTGATCGAGCACGCGTTGAGGCGGCGGTCATTGACGGTCTGCAACGCTACTTTGCCATTGAAGAGATACTGTCAGGTGATAGCGGAGTCTCGAAGGCTCCCCGATTGGGCAACCGATGGCTGGAACACGAGGATGACAGCGAAGTTCTGGCACAGGACTTGCGCCGAAAATGGCAAATAGGGATTGATCCCATTCCCAATATGACCGCTTTGCTGGAAGATCGAGGCATCAAAGTGCTCATGATGCCCCTGCCCGATCGCGTCTCGGGACTCACCTGTTTTGTGTACAGGCCACGGCAGAAGATTAGGATACCAGTTATTGTTGTAAACGCACATGTCTCGCAGGAAAAGCGACGGTTTACCCTCGCCTATGAACTCGCGCACCAGCTAATCGATAAGACCTCGCCTGTCAATCGTGAAAAGGCGTCAGATATCTTCGCAGGAGCCTTCCTGATGCCTAAAGATCATCTCATGCGCGCAATAGGCGAACAGAGAAAGGCTCTCTGTTATCGGGAATTGATCCAGATCAAACGCATATACCGGGTGAGCGCGGCAACGCTTTTGGCCCGCCTCAAGCAGGTCGGCATTATCAATCAATCGACTTTCGACTATGCGTTCCGGACTGTTGCCCGCGGCTGGCGGAAGCGTGAACCGGAATCGCTGAAAGGAAATCACGAAGTGCCGCAGCGGTTTGAGAGGCTTTGTTATTGGGCACTTGCCGAGAAACTCATCGATCCGGGAAAAGCTTGCGAGCTGTTGCAAAAGCCATTGGCAGACATCGAAAAAGAGCTGAAAGGACCTGTTAGGGGCGATGCGAACAGTAGTTAGCGATACGAGTTGCATGATCGATCTGAGGAAGGGCGATCTTCTCGAAGCGATGTTGCAGCTCCCCTATTCGTTTGTGATGCCTGATACCCTTTTCGAGAATGAATGGCTGGGCTTGAGGGCGGACGAAAAAAGAGCCTTGCTCAATCTGGGGCTTGAAGTACACACATTGCCGGGACCGCTCGTACAACGTGCCGCCCAGTATTTCAATCAGTACGCCAGGCTCGCGCTCAATGATTGCTTTGCGCTGGTACTGGCTGAACAAAACGAGGACTGCATCCTCCTGACGGGTGATGGTCTTTTGCGGAGAATCGCGGAGGAGAAAGGAATCGAAGTCCATGGCGTACTCTGGGCCACAGACGAGATGGAAGCCCAGGAGATCGTGCCGGTCGAGGTTCTGTATAATGCGTTACAGCTTTTTCTTGAAGATGAACTGGTGTTCCTTCCTGCTAATGAAACGCGCCGGCGCATAAGGCGACTATCTGGGCGGTTATAGGATACTCGCGCACCTCCCAATCGCTGCCTATCACACAGAAAGGACACATTTTTTGGAAGTGATCGTTGAACAGATCAACCACCAATTGCCAATATCGAAACGGCTGGCTATACTGTTCGCGGCCTGCCTCTGCAACTCCAGCAACGAGCGCGGGCGAAACTTCTGGCAATCGATGCTGCTAATCGGCTCAACGACTTGCTTATTCCACCTGGCAATCGTCTCGAGGCTTTGCGAGCTGATCGCAGAGGGCAATATAGTATTCGCATCAATGACCGAGGGCGCATCTGCTTCGTTTGGCGCGATGGTGAATCACGGGAAGTCGAGATCGTTGACTATCATTGAGGAGGTAAATGATGACCATTAAACGCGAAGAACTGGACCGGCGAAAGGTTGACTTCTCGGAAGTCACAACCGGACAGCTACTGTCTCCGGTACATCCTGGCGAGATCCTGCGCGATGAGTTCCTTATTCCGATGAATCTCAGTGTGACTCGCCTTGCTCAAGGTATCAAGGTTTCGGAGAAGGACTTAGACGCTATCGTGCATGGAATTAATGGAATTACAATCGATACCGCACTACGCCTTGGTCACTACTTTGGCATGACGCCTGAGTTCTGGATCAATCTTCAGACCCGCTACGATCTCGATGTCGCCGAGCACACGGTACGTCGCCAAATTGAGCAGGAGATAGAACCGCTGGTTGCATCTCCATAGCACGACAGGCTGGCACAACATAATGTGCAAAGTTGATCCGCCATCGCTGAAAATTCATGGCATCAAAAAAAGAGGCTGTTTCTGATTCAAACCAACGCGATGTGTGACTTCAAAATTGAACGAGACTGTCAAAGCAATCCGCACCTTTTCATTCTATTCCTCAAAACCATCCTCAGCATGCGAACATTACCCGGAAACTCCTGCTGCTGGAGTAAATCCTCAGCCTCTCTGGAAAACCTCATCAACGGCCTCCTTAGATCTCGGGCATAATCAGCCAAAAAGTGCCGCGCCAGGAACAGAACATCCCCCGTCCGCTCGTGCAACGGCGGCACCTGAATCACAAACACATTTAACCTGTAATACAGATCCTCCCTGAAATACCCTTCCCTCACCGCTGCAACCACGCGCACATCCACAAAAGAGACATTCTGCCTCAATGGTCGTAACACCTGCCATTATGACTGAAATCGGGTAGCAAAATCGGCATCCCTCGGATTAAATATTGGAACCAAAATTGGTATTTGGTTGTAAATAAAGCAATTAGCTGAATTTAAAATTTCAGGCACGGATATTGCTTAAAAAATGGTAAAACAAAAACCTTCTGGATCGCGGCTTACACCCTGCCGCGATGACGGCTTTTAAGTACAGCACCTGATTTGCTGATGGCTGATGGCTGATGGCTGATGGCTGATGGCTGATGGCTGATGGCTGATGGCTAATTATTCCAAGGAGCATATAATCATGGCAAATGACAAACCTCTCACAAGCGTAAACGCAATCGAAGCGTATAGCATCCCATCCGAATTACCCATGCTGGTGACATCAGACGTGGTGATCTATCCCCTGATGGCTGCCCCCTTGCTGTTGGAAGACGAACGCGCAGTAAAAGCCGCTCAGGCAGCAATAGACGCCGGGCACAAGGTACTCGCCATTTTTGGAGAACTGGAAGAAAGCGATACCGAAGAAGACATCCGCCGGGAATCTCTATATCCCGTAGGCACTGCAATCTACATTGCGCGATCAGCGGAAATGCCCGATGGCCGCATGCAAGTACTCGTACAGGGCATGGCGCGGCTCGCACTCGTAGATGTGTTGCAATCGCAACCTTTTCCCATAGCGCAAATTGAGAAGATAACATCAGACATAGAACACAATACAGAACTGGAAGCCCTCGCACGCAATATATTCGGCCAGTTCAAAAAAGCCGTGGCACTCGCCCCCAATGTACCCAGAGAAGTCGGGGAAGCCTTAGACGCCCTCTCAGAAATATCCCACAAAGCAGACTTCATCGCCTCACAACTCAATGTGGATTTTGAAGAACAACAAAAAATACTAACCGAGCGCAATCTGTACCGACGATTGGAAGCCATCAACCAATGCTTAAATCGCGAAGTTGAAATTTTGGAACTGCGGGAAAAAATCAGTTCGGAAGCCGCGGGAACCATGGAAGATGCACAAAAAGAATATTTTTTGCGCCAGCAACTGCGGGCAATTCAAGATGAACTGGGCGAAGGTGAGGACATCGGCGCCGAGATCGAAGAACTACGCGAAAAGATCGAAGCCACTGGCATGTCCGAAGAAGCAAAAACAGAAGCCGAACGCGAACTAAAACGCATGGCGCGCATGCCCGAAGCCTCTGCCGAATACACTGTATCGCGCACCTATCTGGACTGGCTCGTCGAACTCCCCTGGAACAAAAAGACAAGCGATCAACTGGACATCAAAGAAGCCGAGCGCGTATTGAACGCAGACCACTATGGATTGGAAAAGCCCAAAGAACGCATTCTGGAGTACCTGTCTGTACGCCACTTAAAAGACGACATGCGCGGGCCTATTTTGTTGCTCGTCGGACCGCCGGGAACGGGTAAAACATCACTGGGCAAATCCATAGCACGAGCACTCGGCCGCGAATTTGTCAGAATGTCATTGGGCGGCATCCGCGACGAATCGGAAATTCGAGGACATCGCCGCACCTATATCGGCGCATTGCCCGGACGCATCATACAGGGATTGCGACGCGCAGGCACAAAAAACCCCGTATTTATGCTGGATGAAATCGACAAACTCGGCGCAGACTTTCGCGGCGACCCCTCCGCAGCACTGCTGGAAGTCCTGGACCCAGCGCAAAACAACACCTTTGTGGATCACTACCTCGACGTCGCCTTTGACCTCTCAGAGGTCTTATTCCTCGCCACCGCCAACTCGCTCCATACAATACCACCGGCACTGATGGACCGAATGGAAGTATTAGAAGTCTCGGGATATACCGAAGCCGAAAAGCTGGAGATCGCGCGTCGGTACCTGGTGAAACGGCAAATTCCAGAACACGGATTGTCCCCCAAAAAAGCATCCTTCGACAAAGACGCCCTGCAAGAAGTAATCCAGCACTACACCCGCGAAGCCGGGGTGCGAAATCTGGAGCGCGAAATTGCAACCGTAGCGCGCAAGGTCGCGCGCAAATTTGCCCAGGGTCGCAAACGGCGCGTACACATCCATCAAAAAAACATCGCCGAATATCTGGGACCACAAAAATTCCGCCACGAAGTAGCCGAAGAAGATCACGAAGTGGGAGTCGCCGCCGGGCTGGCCGTAACATCTACTGGTGGTGATGTACTCTTTGTCGAAGCAACAGTCGTACCCGGTAAAGGCGAGTTAAATCTAACCGGGCAGGTTGGGGATGTAATGAAGGAATCTGCTCATGCGGCCATGACCTATGTCCGCTCGCGCTGGCATGAACTGGGGCTAAACGCGCAGTTTAATGAAAAGAGAGATGTACATGTCCACGTACCCGCAGGTGCCGTGCCCAAAGATGGTCCCTCAGCAGGCATTACCATGGCGATCGTACTCGCATCGGTATTTACCAATCGGCCTATCCGAAAAGACGTAGCAATGACAGGCGAAATTACACTGCGCGGCAAAGTACTGCCCATTGGCGGCGTGCGCGACAAAGTCTTATCAGCACATCGCGCAGGTGTAAAAACCGTGATCTTACCCGAAGACAACCGCAAAGACGCACACGAAATACCCGAAACAGCGCGCAAAGACATAAGGCTGGTATTTGCATCGCACATGGACCAGGTCCTGGAAACCGCCCTCATGAAACGCCCCCGCAAGCCAATGGTCGATGTGTTCAGTGTGAATTGATCACGTCTCAAAATACTCCACAAATTTCTCAAAAACAGGTTCCGGAACATAGCGCTTCACAACATCTTGCCAGCCATCGGGACCCACCAGACCTTTGATAAAGCTGGAACTAATCTCGGCAATCTCTCGCGGGGGCATCAAAAAAATCGTAGTAATCGTATCGTCCAGATCACTGTTGATATAGCGCATCCTGCGTTCAAACTCATAGTCGCTCTGCGTGCGAATACCCCGCACAATATAACCTGCTCCAATGCCGCGCGCATAATTGACCAGGAATTGATTTTCGTAACTGGAAACAGTCACATTGTCGAACTGCGACGTGGTTTCACAAAGCAAACCCAGCCTTTCCTCAAGTGAAAACGTATAGTCTTTGTCCGGATTGATCCCAATAGCGACAACGATCTGATCGAAAAGCTCCGCAGCCTCCTGAATAACCCACAGGTGGCCGTGAGTAACGGGATCAAAGCTGGCGGCATAAACGGCTTTTTTCATCGTTTTCCTCCTGAAATACTTGAATCAGGTCAATCGCCATGGGGTCATGCCTCGTTGAGAACGGAAAGATACCAGTCGATATACTCGCGATAGACATTGCTCAGGCTGTCGAGATCAATGTCTGGTTCGGGATACATTTCAATTTGGGATATGTACTCGCGAAAATGTGCCCGGTGACGCGCGACAATATCTTTACAGTGCGCTTCATCGGCGAGGTCTTGCGTTTCGAGCGGATCGTTTTGAAGGTCGTAGAGGCGCGTGTTATCCCGTTCAATAATGCTTTTGTAACGCGCATCGCGCACGGCAACCGATAGCCGACCAATAGAAGTTTCGCCGATGACATAGGTGCGCCACGGGGCATCGCGCCGTTCAAAAATGGGACGCCATGAACGCGCAATAGTGGTCTTGGGCAAGGGCGGTGCGCCAGCATAGTCGCATATCGTGGCGGGAATATCGACGCCAGAGATGAGGTGCTCGGCATCCCGCACACCTTCGGGAATACGCCCGGGCCACCACGCAATGGTAGGAACGCGAAAAGCTTCTTCTTCGAGAAAGCCCTTGCTGGTATTGCTGTGAAAGCCGAGGCCATCGCCGTGGTCAGAGGCGAAGATGACGAGGGTGTTGTCAGCGTAAGGCGATGCGCGAAGGGCGTGCATAACGCGGCCGACTTCGGCATCGACCATTTCGACCATGCGGTAATATTGATAAATATAATACTGCCAATCGCGGCGCGACCACTGGCGAGTACTGGGCCGTCCGCGCTGAGCGTATTCGTCGTCGAAATTACCCGGAAGAGGCGGGAGATCGCCCTCAATTTTCGATGCAAAAGCGTATTTGCCCGGGCCGCCGTGGGACATGGCGGGAAAGCAACAGTCGTGCGGATTGAGGAATCCAACGCTTAAAAAGAAGGGTTTATCAGACGTGCGATTTTTCAGATAGGCGACGGCTGAGCGGGCGACATTGCCGTCGTTGAGTTCGCCCATGCCGTGCTGGGGTTGCAACACGTCAAAGCTCGCGTGCAAATCGCGTCCCGTGACGTGCCATTTGCCCGTGTACACACAGTCGTAATTTTCGCGGCGCAGCCACTGACCGAGGTCCGGGATGCTGGGATCAATGGGATAGGAATTGACGACGACGCCGTGTTCTTTGGACATGCGCCCCGTGTACCAACACGCGCGCGATGGACAACACTGGGGCATGGCGCAGTAGGCATTGGTGAAGGTATAGCCTTCGCGCACGAGTTCGTCAATAGCAGGTGTGTGTACGTGCTCACAGCCGAGCGCAGAGATCGCATCGGCGTGCAT
>JAGWBW010000032.1:0-23785 GCA_021295695.1 Candidatus Latescibacterota bacterium | reverse complement strand
TATCCGTCGTCCTCTGAACACCTGATGGTTCAACAAGCACCGTAACATCGGATCCGCGATACCGTCTTCCGCCTACCGCAAGCGAAGGGACATCCACACCAAGGGCAACGCCCTTGTTCTCATGCTGAATCTCGAGCGCGGGACCACGATCGGGATCTACCTGCCCTCGAATAATCCAATCATCAATATAAACACACCCATCTCTCTGAACAGGATCTTGAAACCGCGTTTTATCTTCCCGATCACGCACCTGAAAAACAGCGAGAAAACGCATAATATTACACGCTCTCTCGGGCGAGACTGTAACGTGCCATTGATCGGGAAAAACCGCCATATTTTCCCCCAGAAAAGTCTTATTACCCCCCCAGTTGACCGCAGGCGGATCAAAAATCGTATCGATATCAATACGCGATTTTTGTGACCCAAAAATATTCACCTGACCGCGCGCAGTACGAGTCTGCGTATGCAAGCGCTGCTGGCGAACATCAGCAGTAATTTTGCGATCCCCGTGCACAAGCCATTGCCAGCGGGCATTGTGATCGGCTTCCAGATCGTCGTAAATCACCAGAATATCTGGCCGCAAAAGCACCAGATGCCGGCGAAAACGCCTGAGACCCGCATCCCCATACGCATTGGACGCATCGCCGAGCGCGTAAGCCATGTGTTCACCATCGAGAAAACGAGAAATTATACCATAACTCTCAGCACCCCGGGGCTGACCCTTCCCATCTATGAGAACCGAATTGTGTCCGCGCGTAGCTCTGTACCATTGTTTTGAATGATCGTCACCCGCAGAAGTGTAATAACCCGAATTCCTGAAAACGGGTTCCCCACCGTAAAAAATATTGAATCCATTCTGACATTCGTGAGAATGGAGAAGCGAGCCATAGGGACTGGACCGCATACCCACCATGAGATCTCGTTGGGTATTTGCGAGATCCGTGTGCAGCGACACAATACCAACATCGGCAAAACACCTGCCCTGCGGCAATGCTCTGGGCGAACGCGGGCGCGGTCTTGCCTTTTGATCTTTGAACTTATGCCACATGAGCAATGGATTGCCCTCCTCTTCTGCCTCTTCACGCCACTGCTGCACATACCACGCGGCATAAGGATCGTCAAACCGGCCAGCCATATCCTCTACAAAATCGAGATGATTACTCGTCGGACGCGCCTTCAGTTCCGTACCATCGCCAAAGCCATCCGAACGCGAATGGGGCGGCCATGTATAAAGCAAAAAACTGGCACTGTTTTTATACCAGGTATCCTGAAAAAGATCCACACCGCCGAGTTCTCCAATGCGCGAAGGGAGAACGAGCAGCGTTTCGACATTCGTGCCAAAATACGAATTGCCATTTGCCCAGCCCCCATCTGCACCTCCCATAAGGGGAAAGCGGGCAATCCAAAGCTCGTACACAAAGCGAACCCACTTTGCCGCATCGGGATACTCGTGCAAAAGTGCAAAAGCGACTTCGGAAAATTGTATGAGCAAATGTTGCCAGAAATGGCTGCGAAAGACCAGCGTCTCAATTTTATTGGTCTCCTCCCTGAAAAATCGCTCTGCCCGCACAACCATTGCCGCGCGAAGGCATTCTCGCTGAGATTCCGTAAGCAGGTCAAAGCAAGAATCGTAAACACCCGCCATAACGCGCATACAAGACCCATCGGCAAAATCGCTGATAACGGGATTGGTGTACCCATCCGCATCCCAATTCGCAACATGAAGCCCGCGACGTATCGCTTCCCGAGCATAACACGCCTCACCCGAAAGCAAATAAGCCGGAATAAGCCACTGCACCGCCGAAGCCATGCTACCCGCGAGAGCTTTGCTACCCCACCTGTGAAACTTGAAAACCTGATACTCGTCTTCCCCTTTATCCGGCGGCATCGCGTCATCTTTCAGCGGCACATTGAGAAACTGATCCGCATGCGCCGTGAACCGCTTGCTATGGCCTTTGAGATCCGCGCCCCCATCTGGCAACACCCAGAGCCGGGGATGCGTCTTCGGACAAGCCGCAATCACATCCGATGCTGACGGTGTTTCCATACACCGCACCGAACCAGTAATCTCAAAATCATATCTATCAGACCAGCGATAGGGTCCACCCTCTATCGACGTACCGTATTGCCAATACCATATCCCGGGCGCGAGTTCTCGATGCGGATTGAACATCGCCCAGGGAAAACCCTCTTCTGCGATAGTACTGCATTCTGGAAAACCGGAATCTTGAGACAGACGAACCGCGTACCGCACATCTTCACCTCTCTCAGCGGGCCAGAGCAAAGGCGGGGGATTGCGGTCAACGCGCTTGTTATCAATCGGAGACGGCGCAATGCGCGGTTGAGCGTAAATAACTCTCATAAAATAGACTCACAGATTTTGGTGATCACTCAGGTAGCGTTTACATAATAATCGGCGTAGGGAATGAATACAAGACGGAAATGAAGTCCCACATTGACCAGCTATATTGAATGTGGTATATTTTTTATTCAATTAAAAAATAAATCTGTGAGCTAAGGAGTGCCCATTCATCCCAATAAACATATTCGCGAAGCGATAAGATATGCAGAGCGCAAAGGATGGCGGCTCCTTAAAGCAAGTGCCCGTGCCCACATCTGGGGTACCGTTTGGTGTCCACATAGCGATCGAACAGGATGTCGTGTTCGCATCATGTCAACCCCAAAGAATCCTGAAGCACATGCACGGGATGTCCGTCGTATTGTTAATCGTTGTCCCCATATCTAAAGGTCGAATTAAACATGAAAGTTCAGAAATTCACTCTGATTATCGCTCCCGATCCGACAGAAGAAGAAGCTGATAAACTCTACGGCGTTATAGACGACGGGACACTTGCCACCATCGCCAATATCCCTCAGATTCATTTTCATCGAGAAGCGACAACAATGGATAGTGCAATTCGATCTGCAATAGCCGATGTGACGTCTCTGGGTCTGGAGGTTCTGCGCGTTGAGTGAGCCAGAAGCTATCGCGTCATTGGCATAAAAATTGGGAAGAAGATCGAAAAATGACAAATGATATTCGCCTATTGGATGTGGTGGCATTAACAATCGATAAGTTGGAACACAAGCTGGTACGTGGCGAAATAGGCACGGTCGTAGAATGTCATCCTGACGATGGCTATGAAGTCGAATTTGTAGCTCAAGATGGCTATACCTATGCCCTTATAACATGTGAGGGTAAAGATCTCCTTCCATTGCGTGAAAAAAGGAAAGTGTACGACACCACAGCTATTTCTACTGGATCGTAATTTTTCAACAAGAGAGAATAGCAAAAGCCGATGTCATTTAGACATCGGCTTTTTTGTTACTGGGCATCGCTTATTCTTCGGTGGATTCACGCATCTCTAGCTGATCAGTACATTGGTATCGAAGACGTATCGTTTGGGATCATTCATTACGTCGTGTGTGACTTCAAGATCAAAGGTCAAATGAGCACTGTCATTCTACAGTGTGCATGGGTAACAGATGCTTCGTCAGCCTATCGGCTTCCTCAGCATGACAGGGTGTATAGCGTATTTATTTTTTTTTTAAAGTCACACATCGCGTATTCATTGAGAATGGATTCTAAAATATCTGGTGTCATTCCCCGCTGTTGTGCTTTGCGACTGATGTCACTCATAATTTCTTCAAGAGATCGTTTCCCTCGGTTAACTTGGCTGAGTTTGAGACTGAGCAGTGCATCCAGCTTGCGCTGTTGTTCGTTGGGTGCTGATTCATAAGTCTGAGCCGCTTCTGGACTTACGCGAATCCGGATGGTTTGTGTTTCCATATTTACTCCTTTGTCGTTCAGAGCTTTTATATTAACGTGATGTGCGACTTCAAAACCGCCACATAGTAATACCCAGTAAACAGATATAAGAAAGTCAAAACGCGGCTAACACCCTGCCGCAATGACGGCTCTAAAATCCTTGTTTTTCTGACTGCTGAGCACTGATTGCTTGTTTTTTTGACCATTACTCTAAAGTCACACATGACGTTTTATATTAATAGGCATCGCTCAAATCTTACTGCGTCTGGTACATCACAAAATCGCTATCGGGAGAGACAGCTTTTAGAAGTTGGTCAAATTTTTCGAGAGTAGGCACTGACGTACCCTGTTCGTAACGCGCATAAGCATTGCGGGATTGGACACCGAGGCGTTGGGCAACTTCAGATAATGACAGACCGCTTTTTTCGCGCTGGCGACGGAGCATAAGGCTAATCATTGCGCGTGTATCCGAAGAACTGACTTCGAAAGTGCCGCGTTTTACGGAGTGAACTTCGACTGAAAATTCTGGGCGATTGACCAGCGTCTCTATCAGATCTTTGACCATAACACATGCTTCTGTTTTCGTATATCCCTGAGTCATAGCGTCGAGCATTGGGATTTCTGCAAGCCAAAATTTTCCATCCTTATAAACTTTCCCTTGAAATCGCATGTCAATTTCTCTACTCAAAACCTCAACGTAAAAACAGTATCTTCTTCCGGCCTGGACTGAACGCTTATCGTACCGCGATGGACGCGCATGATCTGCCGAGAAAGCGCGAGACCAATACCCGAGCCATCGCGTTTGGTCGTAAAAAACGGAATAAAAATCCTCTCCTGCACATCTTCCAGAATACCTGGCCCATTATCTTGCACGCGGATCACAACCCGGCCTCGCCCATCGAGTTGTGCCGAGAGATCCATGCGGGCATTGGAACGACCTGCAAGAGCTTCCACAGCATTCCGCATCAAATTGATCAACACTTGTTCGATGAGATCGGGATCGGCGGTAAGCTCGAGCGTCCTGGGATCAATCGCCGTATGAAGAGCAATATCATTCTTATCGCATTCACCCTGCATGAGAAACACAACCCGGGCAAAAAGTTCGGAGATCTGAAAAATTTGAAAATCCGGACGCGATATATGCGTAAGTTGGCGATACGCCTCGACAAAATGGAGAAGCCCTTCGCTACGCGACTGAATCGTTTCCAGAGCAGTGTGTACATCGGGCAACGTATCGGAATCAAGCGATGAAGCGTGCGCAGAATCGGGCAAAAGCCCGCGCACTGTGGAAGCCAGAGAAGAGATGGGAGTAATAGAATTCATAATCTCATGCGTCAACACCCGAATCAGCTTTTGCCACGCCTCCATTTCCTGCTCTTCGAGTTCGGTCTGAATATTCTGAACAGACGCCAAAATAAAAGACTCGCCCCGCATCCGCAGTTCGGTAGCATAGACAATAATCTGGAGCAGTTCGTCCTCGTCCTGGACTTTAACCAGCGCCTTGTCGCCCGAGCGGAGTTTGAGCAGCGTCTCTGAAAACGCCTTGCTAACCGTCTCCAATTCGCGCACATCTCGCATATGGGGTTTGCGAAGCAAACGCTGCGCCGCCGTATTCATCAGTTCAATCCGGCCTTCGGGCGTATAGCAAATCAGACCAATGCCCACATGCTGGACAATGGTCTGTAAATACTGAAAATTCTCTTCTCTTTCTGCGCGCGTCTTGCGAAAAGCCTCGAGCACCTCGTTAAACGCATCCTTGAGATTGTTGTACGCCGACCCCAACCCGGCACCGGTAAAAGATTGGGAAAAATCCTCATAGCGAATCGCCTGCAAAAATCGCGTGAGATCGCGCTGCGTACGCTCCACATAGTGTATGAGCACCCAGGTCTGATAGACCACACACGCACCAATAATAGCAAGCGTGGCGTAGTATGCGCTAAAAAAAAGACAATAAAAGAAAAGACAAGTGGTAACGCACAGAAGAGCCACGCGCAAAACACATATCAAACGAAAGTGTTTATAAGCCATGCTTTTCGAGCCTGCGATAAAGCGCGCTACGCGTGAGACCGAGCTCACGCGCAGCGTGACTGATATTGCCGCGGTGTTTCTCAATCGCTTTGCGAATAACGATTTTTTCCACGTATTCGAGATTGTAGTCGTCAAAATGAATATCGTTACCCGCGGCGGGTTCCGAAACGCTGAGCGGAAAATCCAGCGGTTGAAGGATACCATTTTCATTCATAATCACAGCCCGTTCGATCGCGTGCTGCAACTCGCGGATATTGCCAGGCCATGTGTAATTCACAAGGTGATCCAATGCGGCTGACTGAATGGCAATACCCGGTTTATTGTACTTCTGACCGTACGTATCGAGAAACACCTCAACCAGCAGGGGAATATCGTCAAGGCGGTCGCGCAGAGGCGGCAGATGGAGTTCGACCGTATTGACGCGATACAGAAGATCCTGCCGAAAATCATTGCTAACCACCATATCGTGAATGGGCATGTTGGTCGCGCAGATCAAACGCACATCAATGTCAATGGGTCGGTTGGTACCCAGGCGAATAACCGTGCGATTTTCAAGCGCCGTGAGCAGTTTGGCCTGAAGTGGCAGTGAGAGATTGCCAATTTCATCTAAAAAAAGCGTACCACCCGACGCGATCTCAAAACGCCCCGCGCGGTCTTCTCGGGCATCTGTAAAAGCACCTTTTTTGTGTCCAAAAAGCTCGCTTTCAAAAAGGCTCTCTGAAACAGCGCCGAGATCAACCCGGATAAACGCCTCTGACGCACGCCGAGATCGACGGTGCAAGGCGCGAGCAACAGCATCTTTTCCGGTTCCATTCTCGCCGAGGAGGAGCACATTAGCATCTGTAGCACCCACTTTTTGAATCGTATCAAAAACCTCGCACATAGCGCGCGATGTACCCACCATATCGGGAAATTGACCGTCGAGATCTGCCCGAAGCTGTTCTTGTTCGGCGCGCAACTGATCGACTTCGAGCCGCGACCGCCGCAACCGCGAAGCAGAAGAAAGAGTCGCGAGCAACTTTTCATTTTGCCACGGCTTGAGCACAAAATCCGTCGCGCCTTCTTTAATAGCTTGCACAGCCGTTTCAACACCGCCATAAGCCGTAATGAGAATGACCACAGCCGAAGAATCAATTTCGAGAATGCGGCTCAACCAGTGAAATCCCTCTTTGCCCGACGTGGCGTCGTGTGCAAAATTCATATCGAGCAAAATCACATCATAAGTATCATTTTGCAGCAGGCTGGGAATGCGATTGGGATCCGCCTCGGTATCAACGCGTTCGGCATACTGCTTGAGAAAGAGTTGCGCCGCCAACAAAACATCGCGGTCATCGTCAACAATGAGAATTTTGTTGAAAGATTTCGATTCCATAACAGCCTCGGACTTTGCAGATCTGTCCTGCGCCCTTTTTATTTTCCGAGCTTGAGAATCATAATCCACATCGGTTGTTCGCCCACATCATAGACTTTGAGAGGCGTGAGATCACCCGTCTCTGTATCAATGCGATACCCGGCCATTTTGTCTGATTTTTGCCCCGCTGCAAAAAGGAAATTGCCTTCGGGATCGAGATTGAATGGACGGGGAATAGGCTCTGTAGGCGTTTGCCCCAGTGATTTGAGAGAACCGTCGTCCTGCACAGCGTAGCGCGCGATGCTATTGTGCCCGCGATTGGATATATAGAGAAAATTGCCCGAGGGATGAATGTGGATTTGGGCGCAGGTATTTCGCCCTGTAAAGCCCTCTGGCAGCGTTGAAAGATTTTGGCGACGCGCGAGCGTTCCACTATCGGGATCCAAATCATACACCGTAACACTGGACCCATTTTCATTCGCCACATAAACCACATCTAAAGTCGGATGAAACTCGTAGTGCCGCGGGCCTTCACCATGGCGCGCATCGACTTTCACCATCTCATTCGCCGCCAACTCACCTGTGGTTTCATCAAAAGTAAACTGATAAATGGCATTGGGCGGCATAGTGTGGGGTACAAACAGGTATCGATTAGAAGGATCGGAAAAAAAGCAATGCGCGTGTTCATCCGTGGGAATCCACTGGCGATGTGGCGCAAGCACGGCCCCATCTTTGTCAATCGCATTGATGGCAACCGCACCCTCGCCGTAATACGCAGAAAAAAGATACCGCCCGGTTTTGTCCGTGCTAATATAACAAGAGCCGCCATCAAAAGGCGCAGTGGCAATATGCTCAAGTGCGCCCGTTTCGGGATCAATTTTGTAAGTAACGAGTTCTTTGGACCGGCGCAAGGCCGCGTACAGATATTTTTGCTGCGGATCAGTGCAAAGCGGACCAATGCCGCCTTTAGCGGGAACTTCTTCAATAAGCGTGAGGTCGCCGGTATCGGGATCCATATCATAACGCAAAAGTTTCTGATCTCCAGAGACAGCGACGTACATGTGATACTTCATACTCGGTTCCTTTCTATTGAATTGTTGGGCAAACAAACTGCCCGTCAACATGACAAAGAGAAGAAAAAAAATTGTTTTCATGGACATACTCCCAAAAAAAGAGGTGATTATTATCACAATATAGCATTGGATGAAACGGATAGAAAGCAGAAAGGAACACCTGCTATAGAGAGGTTCTTTACTGGCTTGACATTGCGGTGAGAGCAAAGTTTATTGATCGCGGCAGAGACGTAAGAGCGGCATCCCTGCCGCGGTCAGGGTCGGGAAAGGATTTCCCTCCTACCTCTTACGCCCACTTTACGTTTTGTATCTTTGTGTCTCTGTGTCTTTGTGTGAGGCCCTCTCACACCTTCTTCAGGAGAAAAATATGAGCAAAAAACCCAACATCCTCTTCTTCTTTACCGATGACCAGCGATTTGACACCATTCGCGCGCTGGGCAATAGTGATGTGCAAACACCCGTGCTGGACCGCCTTGTGGCAGAAGGCACAACATTTACACACGCGCACATACCCGGCGGGACATCGGGCGCGATTTGCATGCCCAGCCGCGCCATGTTGCACACCGGACGCACACTCTTTCACCTCGACGGCGCGGGCCAGGGCATTCCCAATGACCACGTGATGCTGGGGGAACATCTGCAAGCCAATGGCTATCGCACATGGGGCACGGGCAAATGGCACAATGGACCCGCTTCTTTTGCGCGCAGTTTTTCAGACGGCGCAGAGATCTTTTTCGGAGGCATGGATGACCACTGGAACGTGCCCGCATTTAATCATGACCCCACCGGCAAATACGACTCCGTACTCCTGCAGTGTCCGAATCCCAACCAATCAAACACCTTGAAAATACGAAGAGGCGACCACGTAACTGCGGGCAAACACTCCAGCGAATTATTTGCCGAAGGCGCAATAGACTGGCTGGAAAAATACGACACCGACAATCCATTTTTTATGTACATCTCATTCATGGCCCCCCACGACCCGCGCACAATGCCGCAAGAATATCTGGATATGTACGACCCCGAAGATACGCCACTTCCCGAGAACTTTATGGGCGGACATCCATTTGACAATGGCGACCTGAAAGTCCGCGATGAAGTCCTCGAAGATTTTCCCCGCGACCCCTACAAAGTGCGGCAACACATTGCCGAATACTATGCCATGATCACCCATTTAGACGCTCAGATGGGGCGCGTGCTCGACACAATAAGCGCACTCGGAATGGCGGATAATACCATCGTCGTCTTTGCCGGGGACAATGGTCTCGCCGTGGGGCAACACGGGCTTTTCGGCAAACAGAACATGTACGAACACAGCGTGCGCGTACCCCTGATATTTTCCGGACCGGGCGTGCCCGCGGGTGAACAACGATCCGCCTATGTGTATGTGCTCGATATTTTCCCAACCCTGTGCGACCTGATCGGTACCAACACGCCGGACTCCGTGGAGGGAACAAGTCTGGTATCCGCACTCAACAACGGCGATGAACAAGTGCGCGACACCCTGTTCTCTGCGTATCGCGAGTGGCAGCGCATGGTAAAAGACAATCGGTTTAAACTAATCGAATACGCGGTAAATGGGCGCCGCAAAACGCAGCTATTCGATCTGGAAAACGACCCACTGGAACTACACAATCTCGCAGACGACAAAGCGCACGCCGACAAGGTAGCTGACCTGCGAGAAGTACTTTTTAAATGGCGCGACGACTGGGACGATGCAAAAAGCGAATGGGGGAAAACATTTTGGGAGGCGTTTTAAAATTAACGAGGATCGGATTATGGAAAGAGAATCCATTTTTCACGATTTTACATTCGGCGAATCCGAACGCGCAGAAATGGACCGCGAAGGGCATATCGCTTTCCCTGGTCTGCTAAAAGACGATGTACAGGAAAAGTTGACAAAATCGCTATCCTATATCGAATCACTCAGACCACGAGCAAAAGAAGGCCATGAACCCAACCGGTTCGCCGCTGAATTTGACTGGTATCTCGAAAGCTTGATCGGCCATCCCCAAATGCTCAGATTGGCGCGAGATATTCTGGGCAAAAATATTCGGTATGATCATTGCGTCAGCCTGAACCGCCCCGGGGGCAATCGCGGAACACACTGGCACACACATGGGTATGGAGAAGAAGACCCCAGCCTGGGATTTGTTCGCATCTTTTTTTATGTCAACGGATTTAAATCTGACGACGGTGGGTTAAAAGTCGTGCCCGGCAGCCATCTGTTCCGCGAAAAAATCGGACGTATTGACTCAGACAAAGCATTACAAGAGCAGTGGATCAGCGGAAAAAACCACCCGATAACGGGTGACCCCCTCCAGATACACGCGCTCTCTATGCCACCTGGAACCGTGATCGCCATGTGGACATTTGCCGCTCACGGCGTAAACCCACGACAGCTGGCCAGCGATACGCGGTGGTGCGTGGTTTATGCCTATCGCAATCCCGGCTTGCCGTCAAATGCGCGATGGATATCTGAAGAATACGAAAAAAGGAGGGTTCCCGGTGCCGAGGGCTTATTGAGTCTTTATTAACCAGAACGAATCGGCCTTTGTATTGATCTCTGTCGTGTACGCGTCAAAGTCATGCGATAGTCGGCTTCAAGATTAGTCCAGAACTGTGCGTCAATCCCGAGCACCTTCTCCAGCGCGATTGCGGTATCCGGGGTAAGGGCCTTTTTCGCCTTGATAATCTGGTTTATCGCCTGTACAGGCCAGCCGAGTTTTGCCGCGAATTCCTTCTGGGTCATTCCCCGAGCTTCGAGTTCCTCGGCCAATACTTCGCCGGGGGAGATCGCCATGTCTGAAAATGTACGCGGGGTCTTAGTCGTCATAATGGTTGCTCACCTCTTCTATGGTTACGCTTTCCTCGGTGTCGCCCTTCGTCACGATGAGACGCCACCTGCCAGTTAGATAGATGGACAGTTCCCCTCTCTTTGAACCTTTCAGAGGATGCAGGCGCATCGCCCGAATATTGTACACCTCCTGAAAGTTTCTGACCGCATAGAGCGCGTTTATACGGGTGATATACTTTCGCCCGACATCCGGGCCCCATTGCCGGATAGACCTCGCTGACTCTTCGTAGTTTCGCTGAAGTCGGTTTGTCCTGAAGGAAACTTCCATTATTCATCCTCTCGGTGAATATATTCAAACGAACAAGCACTTGTCAACAGAAAGGAAAAACATGAACATCTTATTCCTGCGGCATTCAGCGGGGTTTGAACACAGCTATTTGCCCGATGCAGAAGTGGCATTAAAGGCAATTGGAAAAGAGAATGGCTGGCGGGTTTTAACCACACATCGGTTGGACCGCATTTCCGCTGAGAACCTGGAAAAATTTGACATCCTCGCATTTGCGACAACCGGGAACCTGCCCTTTACTGACGAACAAAAATCCGCGATTTTGGATTTTGTCCGCAATGGCAAATCATTTCTCGGCATACACAACGCAACCGATACGTGCTATGACTGGCCCGAATACGGCGAAATGCTCGGCGGATGGTTTAACGGCCATCCCTGGCATCAGGAAGTGGGGATTATTGTCGAAGACACCAATCACCCCGCGACAAAAATGCTGGGCGACTATTTTCGGGTAACAGATGAAATCTACACCTTTAAAAATTACGACCGCAACAAGACCCATATCTTGATGCGGATCGACAACAAAACAGTAGATCTGGAAAAAGGCAACCGCGAAGATAACGATTACGCCATGGGCTGGTGCCACGAATACGGCAAAGGCCGCGTCATGTACACCGCCCTGGGACATCCCGATGCCCTGTGGCACGAAGACTGGTTCCACGCGCACATCACGGGATGTATCAAATGGGCTGGAAGGTTGGAGGATTAAAATGCCAAAATTTGTATTCATGCCCCCGCAGGACGACCTCAGGCACGCATTCGCCATCCGCCTGTCGGACGAACTCCCCGAATACCATGTCCTATCGCCCGAAACCGACGAAGACGCCATAGAGGCAATACGCGACGCCGACGCCGCGTTCGGCTGGATACCGCCCGACGCGCTCGCCGTCGCTGAAAAACTCGCCTGGCTGCACAATCCAGACGCGGGTCCCTTCTTCGGATACTACTACAAAGAACTGACCCAACACTCGCTGACCATCACAAACCCGCGCGGCATATACTTCGACCACATATCCCACCACATCCTGATGTTCCTGCTCGCATTGGCGCGTGGGTTGCCCTGGTACATGGACGCACAGCGGCGCAGAGTATGGGACAAGAACGCACGCAAATCGCCGTACATAGACCTCGCTGGCGCAACAGCCCTCATCAACGGCGTTGGAGGTATCGGACACGAAACAGCGCGCCTGTGCAATGAACTGGGAATGACCGTCATCGGCATTGAACCGCGACCCGAATACAAACTGCCCTATGTCGAATTCCACACCCCGGACAAAATTGACGCACTCCTGCCACTCGCGGACTTTGTCATCACAACCGTCCCGCACACACCCGAAACCGAAGGCATGTTCGACGCGCGACGTTTCACCCTGATGAAACCCTCGGCGTACTTCATCAACATCGGCCGCGGCAAAGTGTGCAAAATAGACGACCTCGCCAACGCCATCGAATCCGGCACAATAGCGGGCGCTGGTCTCGACGTATTCGAACAAGAGCCACTGCCCTCCGACCACAAGCTATGGAGCCTGCCCAACGTGCTGATGACCCCTCACATAGCAGTCAGAGACGCTGGCAACTTAAACGAGCGACGCTTCGAAATACTCATCAACAACGCCCGCCGATTCCTCGCAGGCGAAGAACTGACCAATGTCGTGGATAAGTCAAAGTGGTACTGAGAAGCTATCCCAACCCCTTCAGATGTGTGCGCGCGCGGTACAAATACCCATCTATAGCCGTGACATAGAGCGACTGCAAATCTTCATCGCCGAACTCACAATTGGTCGGATTAATGGGAAAAGGATGTGCTTCGAGCACCTGTCCGTCGGGCGCAAAAACGTAGATCATCGGTCCGGGACCACTATCCGGCCAACCCGCACTCGCGACAATATTGAGATCCTCATCCAGCCTCATACCATCTATACCCCGATGGGCACCAAAATCGTGCAGCACTTCACAAGCCCCCAGAGACCCATCTTCCTCAATCGGATAAGCGCGCAATTCCCGGGCAGTCTCGGGGAGATAATCGCTTTGCGCCACATACAGGGTCTTCATATCTGGCGTGACAATGAGACCATTGGGCTTTGTCGTATCAAAAGTCACCCGCACAGTCGCGTACGTCCCATCGTCCTGTGGATCAGCCCGATACACCGATTCGTGACCGATATCCATACATGATTTATCATTGCCATATCTCGGATCTGTGAACCAGACCCGGCCTTTTGCATCCACGACGAGATCATTGGGGCTGTTAAAACGATTCCCCTCAAAATTGTCGGAAATCACAGTCGTCGAGCCATCGCTTTCATACCGCGCGATGCGACGCCCGGGACCATCCACGTATTTATCACCCACAGGATTGAATGTCCCCTCCGCGCCATAGACCCGGCCCTGTGCATCAGTAGTCAGACCATTTGCCCGGTTAGTACCCGTGCGCCACTCGTCGCAAACACCCGTCTCGGGATCGTAGCGCATCGCGCGGTCTCCCGGCATATCTGTAAATAACAGTACATCATCTACCCACACCGGACCCTCGGTAAAACCAAACGGACCAGCCACCTGTTCAAATTTCCATTCCATAAAACGCTCCTTTGATTCTCATAAAATTGCGTGATTTCGCCCCAAACATACGCGATTGCCAGCACGAAACGCAATATTTTTATTTTCTATAATGTGAAGGGTGGCGCGACCTCGCATGATTCCGTAAATTAAATCCTTTAAGATGCATGCCTGCTGTGCGACGAGGACAAACCACATCATTGCCATAACCGACCAAGTAACCGACCAAGTAACCGACCAAGTAGCTATGACCGAAAAAACACTCTCCAACATAACCGCCCTCGGCGAAGGCTTTACCACAGAGTTCAAACGCTCTATGCCTTCCAACCTGGGCCGTGAAATCTGTGCTTTTGCAAACGCGACTGGCGGCGTCATTCTGATCGGCGTAACAGACGATGGCGAAATCGTTGGTGTTACACACCACAACAGACTGAAGTCGCAGGTCCAGTCCATCGCGCGATCAGCGGATCCGCCGATAGCAGTGGAAACGGACTCCGTCAATGGCGTACTCTGTGTCACAATACCAGAGCAACATGGCAAGCCCTACTCCTTTGGCGGCAAGTATTACATCCGTGAAGGCGCAAGTTCACAGCAGATGTCACGCGACGAAATCCGCGAATTCTTCTTCAAGGAAGGCTTGATACGATTCGACAAAACACCATGCCATAACTTCAAAATAGATAGAGACCTGACGCCGGAAGCATGGGCGCGGTTTGCAGCGCGGGCACATATTCCCAATGAAATGGACCCAATCGTGGCATTGGAAAACCTGCACTTGCTTGAGAATGGGATCATGACCCATGCGGGCGCGTGGCTATTAGCGGAAGACATCACACGCTACACATTGACAGCGGGCGTGACATGCGCGGTTCTTCGCGGCACAACCAATACGCATATCATTGACCTTAAAAACTTCACAGGCGATATATGTTCCATCTACGACGACTGTATAGCCTACATGCAGGCGAAGCTGAACACAGCCCTGATTCCTCATGCTCACGGACGCGACGAAAGGCTCGAGTTGCCGGAAGACGCACTTCGCGAGGCAATGGTCAACGCCATCGCCCATCGAGACTATCGATCCACCGCTAAAGTGCAGGTACACATATTCTATGATCGGCTGGAAATCGTCACACCGGGCGGGTTACCAGCGGGAATGCGGGAAGAAGATTTGGGAATCAGAAGCGTACCGCGAAATCCACTTTTGTTCGGAATGTTTCACCGCATGGGAATGGTAGAACAGATCGGCAGCGGCATCCGGCGCATCCGACAGGAATGCCGTGACTACGGAGTGGAAGAACCTGTGATTGAGGTCTCGGATAACTGGGTGGTCACGACATTCAAGCGGCAAGTTGAACATGGCGGGCAGATAACCCCACATGTCACCGAGCAAGTACCCTACAGATACCCGACAATTCCAGAGCAAGTCACCGCACAAGTCACCGCACAAGTCATCGCACAAGTTGTCCTATATTGTAGAGAGCCACGAGCAACGAAAGAAATCATGGGTGTTTTGGAGCTGAAACACTGGAAAACTTTCCGTTCCAACTACCTACAACCCCTCCTTGACGATGGATGGCTGGAAATGACCGTTCCCGACAAGCCGACCAGCAGCAAGCAGAAGTACCGATTGACAGTCAAAGGGCGAAAACTTCTGGCAGAATTGGTAAATTGATGCGTGTATCAACGGAGACACGAAACATGGATACCGAACAAGGCATGATATTCGGCGACGCCAGCGAGAGCCAGATGTCATTCGGAATTGATGACAGAAGTGGCCTTCGTGTGGTCAGCGCGAAATTCAACTCAGAACAGAAATTCGACTGGGACGTATTCGATGGATTCGACACCTTGCGGGTGTTGACCTATTCAGTGAGCGTGGATGCCATCGTTAGAATGCTCGATAAATACGCTTTCACGACCTTCGAATGCGTATTCGGCTATGAAGGCATTATCCGCGACATGAAAGACATTCTCGCATTTCAGAAAACAGTAGTCGGCAATACTCGCGCCGCAATCATGGGCCTCAAAGACGAACGGCACATACAAATTCTCGAAAAAGTACATGCAGGGCAAGCCCACTTCAGAGTCTTGAGAAAGTCCATAGCCCACGCAAAGCTCTACCTGCTATCCAATTCGGATGGCCGAAAACGAGTAATAATCGGATCCGCCAACCTCTCGGAACGGGCATTTTCCGGCGACCAACCAGAAACACTGGTCATGTTCGACAATGATGAGAACGCCTATGAACATTACAATAATATGTTCAACACCATCCGAGACTCCGCATCAGACGAAATCGAGTTACCCGATGAAAAAATAACGCGAGCAGAAATAGAAATTCAGGAAACTCCGTCTATGAACAACGGACCAGCCACACTCATAATTGAGCCACCTGCACCGGATGAAGTCGAAACCTCCATTCCGGTTCAGGTAGAACGCGTAGAAAAGGTCCGTGCCGCTCTTGGTCCCGCGCTATCATCGGTCATGCCTCCCATACGCAATGGGAAGCAACGCATCACCCAGAACATCAAGCGACAGATCAATCGCGTGGTCCTCGTCAAGTCTGCCGAGGAAGTCGATACCCGCAACTTCCATATCGACAGAACCACCCGCCAGGCCACCCTATCGGGCGAGATATTCCCGCTGGACTGGGATAGCGATTCAGTAAAAACAGATGCGCGCCTGCTCCTGGAATACTTCGAGAACTACGCCGCCTTTGAAGGAGATGTAAAACGGCTACAACGGGATTACTTCACCTTGATGGCGTGGTTGTATTTCTCTCCCTTCATGTGCGACATGCGGTCACTTGCCATGGTGCAAGACAGCGACGTGGTCCGCTTTCCATCCTTTGGCATCGTCTTTGGAAAATCCAACTGCGGCAAAACCAGCCTGATTGACACGCTCATGACATCCATGTTCGGTTATGTCAACACAGTGGATAAACGGAGTTTCACAACATCCCGACTTCGCGGATTACAGGCGTCTTACAAACGCTTTCCCGTTGTGTTTGATGATATAGGGCAACGCGCCTTCAACCAGTACGGCAAGGATATGATCAAAGAGGAATTACAGCCCCCAGTTTCCGAATATCCGTGCTTCATACTCGCAATGAATGCCGAACCCCAATCATTTCCCGACGAAATCGTCAAGCGCAGCCTGATGATATACACCACAACCGCACTACCCTCTCACGAAGAGGAAACCCGGCAACGCTTGCAAGGCGATGTACAGAAGATACGCAGCAGTCTGACGGGACATCTCTATAAACGATACCTATCTGAAATTATGGATCGCCTGGACCCCGGACACCTTCCAGATGACTGGCTGGCGATTTCATCTCAGGCTATAAGCGACATTATATCGGAAGAAACAGGCAAAACACCGCCCGAATGGTGTCGCAAAATAACCTGGCAAAACTATGCGGAAAAGCGATACGACAGAGTCAAAGCAGCCCTCGAAAGTCTATTGCGTCCGGCGTCTTATGTAAAAAAAGAAGGCGATGCATCCAAAGGATGGACAATTGACGGAGAGAAAATCATCGTCTGGGAACCACGCGATGCCTTTGGGAGACGTGCATTCAACTGGGAAGATGTTCCCTCTACCCTGATTGACCAGGACGCCAGCCACGGCGACACGACTATCTTGCATAAGACCAGCTTGCAGAAATTCATAGGCCATTCTCTCTACCCGCCTGGCAAACTGAATAAAATAAAGAGTTTGTTCAGTTATCGTCCTTGACCTCACGGTGTGCGTTGGGAAAAAACATGACCGCCAAATTTGTGCAACGCACCGTTGCACAAATTTCCTAGTTCCACAATCTAAAGAAGAAAAACAATGATGAAACAACCGTCTGAAAAAGAGCTACCAAAGTCTGACAACGATGAAGAAGGCATGACTGCCGCGCTCATACGAGCCGCCAAACGCGCACACCTGGTCGCACACCAGACCGGTACCAAAGTTGTGGTCATGCGCGATGGCAAAGTCGTGGAAATTGATCCAGACCCGGAGATGTACAACGACATTTGAGTTTGTTGGGCAATCGCGTCACGCCATTGAATCTAACATGCGTCCAAATTCATCAAGAAGTGTATATTTTGATCAATAGATGGACAACAATGTGAAAGATATGTACCTGTATATTATGTAAGGGGTAGCGCGATTTCGCGTGATTCGCTACATTTATTGTGTAGTAGCATTTCAGCTACGTCAATCATCTATTACTGGAGGGGAGGGGGATGGAGGAGAGGAATAATGCTAACCACGAAGAGGATTGTATGTCTGGCAAACTCGCGAAAACTATCTGGCCGGTGCATCGCCGGACGAGATATTATTGATGGTCTTCCAGGAGGCTGGATTCGCCCTGTTAGCACCCGCGAGCATCAAGAGGTATCCGAGTATGAACGTCAGTACAAGGACGGGAGCGACCCCAGACTACTGGATATCATAGACATTCCAGTGCAAAAACATCAACCTGAGGATTACCAGCAAGAGAACTGGCTACTTGATCCGGAGTATTATTGGAAAAAAGTTGCAAAATACTCGTGGAATAACCTGCAAAAATTATCCGAGACAGAGGGGACCTTGTGGCGAAATGGCGATAGCTCCTACAACGGAAAAAATGATCGAATCCCACTACAAGAGGCAAAGGACGAAACAAGCTCCCTGAAATTGGTCCACGTCGATAAACTGAGCCTGCACGTATCTGCGCCAGGTGCAGCTTTTGGGGACTCAAAACGCCGCGTACAGGGACAGTTCCGTTTTGGCTATCACGACTACGCACTGAGGATCACTGATCCCGACATCGAACGAGCTTATCTCAAGCGTGAAGATGGCAATTATAACCTGGGTGAATGTTATTTGACGATCAGTCTGGGCGAACCGTATAAGTCGTATTGCTACAAGCTGATTGCCTCCGTAATGGAGAAACCGCGATGACAGAAACAAAAATATTCACCGTGGGACACTCGACGCACGCACTTGAAGATTTCGTCTCCCTCCTGAAACAACATGGCGTGGATGCCATTGCAGACGTGAGATCGGTTCCATACAGCCGCTGGCAACCGCAATTCAATCGCGAAGACCTGACGGAAGACCTGAAGGCCCGGGGTATTGCCTATGTTTTTCTCGGCAAAGAACTCGGCGCACGCAGTGACGACCCAAAATGTTACGAGAACGGCCGGGTGCAGTATCGTGCACTCGCCGAAACCCCTTTGTTTCAATCCGGAATAAAGCGCGTCCGAGATGGAAGCAGGCACAAGCGCATTGCCTTGATGTGTGCGGAGAAGGATCCGCTGGATTGCCATAGAACGATCCTCGTAGCTCGAGAATTGGTGGCAAGTGGCCTGGATGTCACACACATTCTCGAGGATGGATCGCTGGAACCACACGACGAGACCATGAAACGCCTGTCTGAGCAGTTGCGATTGCCAGCACAGGATCTGTTTCTCACCGCTGATGAATTGGAGGACCGGGCATACGCGGCACAGGAACAGCGCATTGCGTATGTTGAGCAGGAGGCTGCACAATGAAAATTTTCACTATTGGCTTCACCAAAAAGAGTGCAGAACAGTTCTTCGACAGCTTGCAAACAGCGGGCGTCAAGCGGGTCGTTGATGTGCGGCTCAATAACGTATCCCAATTGTCTGGATTCGCGAAAAAGAATGACCTTGAGTACTTTCTAAAACAGATTTGCGGCATGGAATACACGCATCTGCCGAGCCTGGCACCGACAAAGGACATACTGGACGCCTACAAGAAACAGCGCGGCAGTTGGGAGACTTATGAACACGACTTTATGGATCTTATGGCCGCCCGAAAAATAGAAAACGAGATTGAGCAAGGAGTCCTTGAAGATGCGTGCCTGCTGTGCAGCGAGGACAAACCCCATTACTGCCACAGACGTCTGGTAGCCGAGTATCTCCGTGAATACTGGGGAAATATTGAAATTGAGCACCTGGGGTAGAAGTGTGAAAAAAGACGCCTCGTTGACTTTGCCAAAATGGTCTGCGATATTATACAACAAGTGCGATACCTGAACTATTTAACACTCAAACTCACCCAAGCCCGCGACTTGTTTCTGCCACGGTTGATGAATGGGGAGATTTCAGTATGAACCAATCTGAACTTCGTCAGGAACTCGACCGTCTGTGTGAACTTCCGCACGAGACAGAATGGATCGAGTTCAAAGAAGCTCAAAATCAGTATGACTTCGATAAGTTAGGCAAGTATTTCTCTGCACTATCCAACGAAGCCAACTTGAAACAGCAAGCGTGTGGCTGGTTGGTCTTTGGCGTAAAAGATGATCGTTCGATTTGCGGCAGTCAGTTCCGCGAAAACCCAGCGCACCTTGACAGCTTGAAACAGGAAATTGCCAATCATACAACCGGCAACCTCACATTCGATGACATTTATGTGCTCAATCACCCAGGTGGCCGCGTTGTCATGTTCAAGATTCCGCCCGCCATGCAAGGCATTCCAACTGCCTGGAAAGGACATTGGTATGGACGCAATGGCGAGTCCCTCGGTGCGCTCAGTTTGCGAGAAATTGAGACGATGCGGTTGCAATCTTCTGACGAGCATCAAACCAATTCAGATTGGAATCAGCATGAATACGCTTCTGACTTGGCGATTGCCAACCTTCTTGGCGCGTGGAATGAGCTAAAGGAAGCTGATCTACAAATTGTGTGTCAACTTACCAATAATGAGGATTACACAAAATGGATTCCCAAATTGAGGGAGATGTTACAACAAGCCATAAGCCCTATAACATTTATTAACGGCAGATGGCAGGTCATGGATCGAAAAGGAATGTGGCAGGCATTAGGCGGACGTGTTTTTGATGACACGCTGGAAGCCCTGAAACAGTGTGCGGTTACAGTATTGTCCGAGCGCGATCCACAGTTTGACTTATCTCCTGATGAACGTTATGCCGCCAATATCTACGGCAAGGTACCAAAATACTCAAACGGTCTTCGGAAAGGTCTGGCTGAAACGCTGGCACTTCTCGGCACTAATCCCGATGCTTTGAAGAACTTTTCATCACAACATCAGGGTTGGAAGCCAAGAGATACTGCTGTTCTTGCCGTTCGAGAAATTCTTGAGAATGCGGATTGGGTATTGTGGGGTAGTCTCAATGATCTTCTCCCTACACTGGCAGAAGCAACTCCGAATGAATTTTTGTACGCGGTAGAAAATGCGTTAGACCAATCCCCTTGCCCATTTGACGAACTGTTTTCACAGGAAGGCAATCTCACTGACCTGCTTTGGGCATTGGAAACACTCGCCTGGGATGCTGAGTATCTCGTCCGAGTGTGCGTAATTCTCGGTGATCTTGCGGAGCGTGATCCCGGTGGGAATTGGGCGAACCGCCCCGCTAATTCACTAACAACGATTTTGCTTCCGTGGCAATCGAATACCACTGCACCTATAAATAAGCGTAAAGTTGCCGTAAAAACGCTGGTAAATGAGAACCCGGATGTGGCCTGGAACCTATTGATCAGCCTGTTGCCAGGGCAGTATCAGATATCTTCTGGCACTCACAAACCTGAATGGCGGAATAACATTCCCGATGATAAGAAAGAGCCTACGCCTCCAAAGGATTACTGGAAGCAAGTTAACGCTTACGCTGAAATGGCGGTTTCGATGGCAAGCAATGACATTGATAAATTAGCTCAGTTGGTAGGCATTCTCGATAAATCAGGAAGCCCTTCTTTTGATAAACTTCTCACGCATCTGTCATCAGAAGATATATGCGGGAAACCTGAAGACCAGCGTCTAAAACTCTGGACTCAACTGACTAAGCTTGCCTCAAATCACAGACGCTTTTCTGACAAAGAACCGGCTTTGATCGACAAGATCGTTTCCAGAATCGAAGATGTTGCGGCAAAACTCGCTCCTGAAAATCCATTTTATCTTCATCGCATATTATTTAGCTACCACGCTTTTGATCTCTATGAAGATGAAGAAAGTGAAACTGAAGAAAAACGACTCAATCAACGCCGCCAGCAAGCGATAAAAGAGATTCTGGCTGATGGTGGGATGGATATGGTACTTCAATTCTCTGAAAGTGTTGAGTCACCCTGGAACGTTGGCCGTTCTCTCGGGACTATTGCCCAAGCGGAAAATGATAATCGCATCCTACCTGCATTGCTGGAAACAGAGAATACCAAACTCTCGCTGCTCACAAGTGCTTATGTCAGCTGTCGTCAATATCTCAATGGATGGGAATGGGTTGATGGCTTTGACACCTCAAACTGGTCAGTCGCACAAATAGGTCAGTTTCTATCCTATTTGCCCTTAAAAAAGGAAACTTGGAATCGCGCAAAAAATTGGCTTGGCTCAAATGAAAAAGAGTATTGGAGTAAAATTAGTGCAAATCAATATCCTAATGATGATGACCTCGGCTTTGCCATTGATAAATTGATCGCGTATGACAGACCCCATACTGCTATCGAATGGCTATATAGCAAAAAGCCATTGGACAAATCTCGCAGTGTAAAAGCTCTCATGGCTGCCATTTCTTCTCAAGAACCTCCCCAAGAAATTAGTACACATAACATCATTGAAATCATAAAGGTTTTGCAGAACGACCCTGACACTGATCCTGATACTCTTTTCCAAATTGAGTGGGCATACCTGAACTTGCTGGATGAACATTATCATCGTGACGCATCGCCGAAGTCATTGGAAAATCGCCTATCTTCTGACCCAGGATTTTTCTGCGAAGTGATACGCCTTATCTATCGTTCAAAAAAGGAACCGGAACATCCAAGAGAATTTAGCGAACGGGATAAAGCCATTGCTGAAAACGCATACAAACTTCTTGATACTTGGAAGACTCCTCCGGGTACGCAATCAGATGGTCAATTTTTACCGGAACAATTTACGGAGTGGCTTAACACAACAAAAGAAGCGTGTGCTAAATCAGGGCATCTTGACGTCGCTCTTATGCATATAGGAAAAGTTCTCATTCACGCGCCATCTGATCCAGAAGGCTTGTGGATACACCGAACCGTTGCATCTGCACTCAATGCGAAAGATGCAGAGAAATTGCGGGATAGTTTCTGGGCCGGAATTTGCAACTCTCGCGGAGTTCACATAATTGACCCCACGGGAAAACCAGAGCGAGAACTTGCCAAAAAATACAAACAAAAGGCCGAAGAAGTTGAAAATGAAGGCTATCAGCGCTTTGCTGTTATACTTCGGAAATTAGCAGAAGGGTATGAGCGCGAAGCAGAAATAAATGTTGCCGAGCATATTGAACGAGAAAGTGCCCGAAGATTGGCACAACTCGGCGGAAGCGAGCCACAACTACAATCTGTCCCGCGCCGTCGGAGTGATCTTGAATGATTTTGGTTGATACCTCAGTCTGGATTAATCATCTCAATCCTAAAGACCCAAGATTTAGTATTCAACATAGTGAACGACTTAAAACCCTGTTAAATGATAACCTGGTATTGGGTCATTCTATGGTAATTGGAGAACTGGCTTGCGGTAATCTGAAAGATCGCAAATCGGTGTTGACAGACCTCAAGAACTTGCCCAACGCATCAGTTGCCACCGATGACCATGTGCTTTCCTTCATTGAGCAAAAACAACTGATGGGTCGTGGTATCGGCTATATTGATTTTCATTTATTGGCCGCCACAGAAATGACTCGATCAACTGAACTCTGGTCACTTGATGGATCGCTTATGGATGTGGCTACTGAACTAAATTTCGCTTACCAAATTTAAGGGTGACCTGCATAGTCTCTTGCCACGCTTGATAAACATGGTAAGAAGGTTTGAAACAATATGTTCGGAACTGACGCATGTCTGACGCATATCCAATCGTTATAGTAGAACCAGAATGGGTGATTACC
>JAGWBW010000212.1 GCA_021295695.1 Candidatus Latescibacterota bacterium | reverse complement strand
TGTAGGAATACAGCATGGGGGATCGCTCGAACAGATTGCCATCCACCGATCCGTCTTTGGGACGGGATGGGTCGTTCCAGAGGTCAATCCAACTCGCCCGCTCCTGATCGTGTGAAAATGCCAGCAAATCCTGTTCCCAGCTTTGCCCAGCCCACAGACGCCCGGATTCGCGCGCTGGTACGCGATCGTCGCTCATCCTTCCCGCGAAGTTGCCCGTCCGCGTGGCAGACTCGGCCGCAGCCAGGATATTGTAATGGGGTTCTTCGGGTTGACCATTGTAAGTCAGATTTAGAATGCCCCACGCCCGGGCTTCTGGTTCGTAAAGCCTGCGATCCAGAGATCCCGACTCGGTGATATTGCCGGGGTCGCCCCCATCGCCTGTCACGTCTCCCGGTGGCTCGAATATGTTAAACGAAATGGGCGAGCTTTCCGTGGTGGGCCACTGCACATCGTCGTAGAATATGAAAATTTTCCGTTCCGGATCCCAGTCGAATTGCATGTCGTTCTTGAACTTGAAGGCGTTGTTTACAAGCTGGCCGTTGTTGTATTGCACCTGAGCGGGAAAACACATGTAGAAATCTTCAAAGGGTACGTCATCCACATGTTTGATCTTGATCTTGTGGATAACAAAATCGTCGTATTTGGGCACACTCCACACCATTGTTTTGGTGGTGATCTGCATAGCCCCCATTGCATCAGCAGGGCTGGCTGGATCCATTTTGAATGTCTGGAAGATCCCTTCGCCCCATTGCTCGGCCTCGTTGGTGCCGCCTGGTCCCACAAAATTGTAATTGTAATTGTTGACCATGGGCTGTGCAGCACCGCCAAAAGACACAATGCTCCGTTCTGTTAAGTTGATCTTGACCCGCCGTCCCTGATTGTTGATCCATATCCAGGGCGCAATCATATCCATGTGATCCGGTGCCTGGTAATAGCCGGGATATGAAACGACATTGGGAATTGCCGTTTCTGCGTAATTTGCCGCGGTACTCGTGCCCCACCACAATCTTCCGGCGGTAAACTCAATTGGGTTGTTGCCCACGAGTTGGCTTTCGGGCACCTGAGCATTCACGGCCTCTGACAACATAAGTGCCAGGCCCAAGCACAGCACCCAAAACAGAGGATGCTTGCGAATTGCTTTCATCAGAAACTCCTTTGTTATTTGAGAAGGGAATTGCAGGCCGGGTATTGTTCATCCGACACCCGGCTATTTGGCTAATAATCAATCGACAGCGAGAAGAACAACTCTCTCGGGTTCAGATCTGGACGATAAATCGTCCACTGATTCGGCTCTACCCATTCGGCTGAAGCGCCATCGGGCGTCTGATAGGAGGCTTTTATCACGGGCATCTCACCCTTTTCAATGTAGTTGAACAGATCCTGTCCGCCGAACAGTTTCAGGATTTTGTTGTTGAAGACATTGTGTATGTCCAGGGCGAATTCGCCTCTCATTCCACCCACCAGCTCGAAACGCTTGGAGAGGCGCGCATTGGTGCGGTGATAGGGTTCCCAAGACCGGTTCAGCGGCTCGGTGCTCGTATCGCCGGGTGGGTGATAGGTGTATCGCTGCGCCGAAGCGTAGGTGTAGTGCATGTTTAAGAACCAGTTTCCCATCACCGGGCCAAAGTTGCTGGGCGTACTGAGCAATGCATTGAACTTTAAGGTATTGTGCGGATTCCACAATTCCAGATTGTTCTCGCCAGATCCGTGATAACTATCCCGTCCGAGTTGCTTGATCGAACCATCTGGTTGCTGGATGGGAATATAGAGGCTTACGGGACCATAAGCACCCGTGCTGGAATAGGACAGGTCGTACTTGATCTGGAATTGTGCATGGGGCCAGCGTTTGGTGCTCAATTCCAGTTCCAGGCCGCGGGCATCGAGGCGCGCACCTTGCATAGACCACGCGCCGCGGTTGGTAAACCCACTCTGAGGCGTTTGCTTCTGTGGATTGTTGGGGTCCATAAACAAATTGAGCTGAAGCGTTGAGTTGTTGCCGGTTTCTTCCTCGCGTCCCTGTCGGAAACCTCGCCTTGTCAGATCCTTGGCATCTTTGTAGTACATGGTTACGTCTAACCCAAGTGTGCCGGCAATGTCCTGATCAAATCCAACCTCATACTGGATCATCTTTTCGAATCCGATCTCCGGATTGCCGCCAGTGCCCCACCAGTGGATATAGTTGTAATCCTCGTTGGGATTTGCATCGTAGTTGGGCGGCAGTTGAACGCTCGGATCAGAGGGTGCCCCGCGGTTCCATATAGCTTTGTTCCCGGCAATTTTTACCCAGGGCGGACGCTGGTTGAAATGTCCGTACATAAAGTGCAATACAGTGCTCGCAGTAATGGGATGCGCGATGCCCACGCGCGGTGAGATCGCGACCTGAAGCGGCGTGTCAACGGCATGGGGACCTTCCGGGTCGAAGGACAGAATCCCACCTGCGATATTTCCATCGGTAATACTCGACAGCGCGTAGGGATCCCACAGGGTGTAATTTACCTTCCGGTTGGCGTTGAACATGTCCAGACGCAATCCCAGGTTTACAATCATGCCTTCGGCTTCAATTTGATCCTGTACATAAGCGGTGAAATCCCACGGGCTATAATCCCGGTTTGGCACTTTGTTAAACGGTTGTGACGCCGATCCAAACTGCCCACCGATCCAGGTGTCGATATACTGCGGCTCAAAAGAAAAGCCCGTTTTGACCAGATTGTGTTCATTGACCTGGCTGGTCAGATCAAACCGGAATGTCGTGCGCCAGGTATTGGCGAACATTTTGGAGTTATCTCTCGGCCATTGCCACTGCCGTCCGCCAGTGCTGACCGGGCTGCTGGGAAACCACGTCGGTTCCAAAAACGCCGGGGTTCGGTCGAGCTGATCCTGGAATAAGACGGGATTTGAATCCAGGTTCTCGTAATGCGCGTCGTAATCCATTCGGTAGTGCTGAATGCGGAAATCCACAAATGTGCGCGGACTGAAAACATGCGTCAGTTTTAACATTGCCGCATTCGTCCGGATATACTGCGGAGGAGGCACGCGCGAGTTATTACCGGTAATTACGGAGTTGCCATTCGAATTCCATTTCTCAGTCTGAAAAGGCGTTCGGATTCCACCCGATGGAAGATTCCCCATTGAACCACCCATATCGTCGGACGACATGTAAGACAATCTGGGCTGACCACTGTTATCGGTGCCCTGGTGGTTGAACGATGCCGTGATTTTGGTGTTCTGGGTCAGGTTGTAATTCAATTTGGCGAGCGCGCTCCATTCGGGGCTGTATTTGAAAACGCTCGGCCACCTGGTTACGCCTCGCAAATACTTGCCACTTAGCAGCAGATCCATATTGGTGGAGATGGGTCCGAAAGCAGCGCCTTCCCACTCCCACTGGTCCAGATCTGCGTAATTGCCCATGTTTTCCGGTGGCGTTGTGAATTCCTGGTATTTCTGCCAGTTGAACTCAGGTGTAGGATTTTGGCCCTGTTCTGTCCAGTAGTTATTCCAGGAAGCCCCCATGTCGTTGTTGTCGAAGTACGCTTTGGTGATTACCTGGTTCTCGACATTTTCTTCGCTGTAAATATTGCGGCCCCAGTGGTACTCCCCGCGCGGGCGCATGCGCGTTTTGGCAGTCGTGTGCCAGCGGTCTCGTGCAGATCGCGTCACGATGTTGATGATCCCATCGTTGGCCTGGCCATATTCTGCGTTATATCCGCCCGTGAGTATTTCCATTTCCTGGATGGCCGCGGTATTGGTCACGACAAAGCTGGATTGGGTATTGCCGTCCCGCACATCCACACCATCTATAATATAGGCGGCGGTGAATCCGTATCCTCCGCGGATACTTCCCCGAACCCCCACTCCAGATTGGGTTTCCACGGCTTCTTCCACGGAATTGGCCCAACTCAATTCCAATTCCGCAGTGGTCATCGCCTGCTTGCTTCCCGTGAGGTCGAGTTCTACAGGGGGGCGTTCGGCCATGACCAGTATCTCGGCAGCTTCGAGGGTTTCTTCGGTCAGTTCAAAATTGAGTTTTGTGGTCTGGTCGATTTTTACGCGGACGGCGGTCTGTGTGACCTTTGTATATCCCACCATTGATGCCTGTACTTCCCGCATACCGGGGGGGACATTGAGGATAAAATAGTTGCCCTCGGTGTCTGTGGTCGCACCCAGACGGGTGCCCATCACGATGACGTTTGCTCCTGATTTGGCGTCTTTTATTACGCCAGCAACCTTTCCCGTGGTACCTGCAAAGGCTTGAGATACCAGGAGAAGGACGAATATACTCAACAAACACATTCGCTTCATGTGTCAACTCCTTTGTATGTGGTTTTGACGGGGATGACTTCCCCGCCTGACGACTTGGTTTTCTTCTTCAAAAATTACTAACTCTCGGCATGAAGAGGGCCTCCTTTCTCGGTGTAGGTATCCGCAGATGACGCGGATGGATTCTACGGCTTTTCACACTTCACACTTGCCTTTACAAATTGTCCGTTCTCAATATCCAGTCCAACGGGGTCCAGTCCGTTTGAGGTGGTCCCGTTTTTGGAACGTATTGATATTCAGGATTTGCTTTTAGCCATCCGTGAAATCCAACGCGGACGTGGTCGCCCCGGTTGGCGGAAGAGGCGTGTACCATTAGATAATGGCATATCGCCACGTCGCCCGCTTGTGCGACGACGGGGATTGGCTCGTTGAGTGGGATGTCCGGCGCGCCTGTGCTGCCGGTTGTGCGCCATTTTTCTCCGAGGTCGATGTTGTTGGTATAAGCCCACGAAAATACCTGTCGCGGGCTGCCCGGCCATACGGTGAATGCGCCGTCGTGTGCATCCGTGTCTGTGAGATAG
>JAGWBW010000211.1:6175-10185 GCA_021295695.1 Candidatus Latescibacterota bacterium | reverse complement strand
GGATGCGATTACCGATCCGGTGATGGGATGGATCTCGGACAACACAAAATCTCGCTGGGGACGGCGCAGACCCTATCTCTTATTGGGCGCGATTTTGACGGCTATTGGCTACGCACTCATTTTGAATGTGCCCCAAGGACTGAGTCAAGACGCTTTGTATGCGTACTTCCTGATCGCCAGTCTGGGCCTCTATACCTGTGTAACCATTTTGCAAGTATCCTACAACAGCCTGGGCTTTGAACTGAGCCACAACTACCACGAGCGGACAAATATCTTTGCGTACCGCTCATTTTTCCAGCAGATCAGCACCATTATCGTGGGCTATCTTTTTTATTTTTGTACACTCGATATTTTTGGCGACACCATGACAGGTGCCAAATATGTCGGCATTGGCGTTGGGCTGGTCATTTTTATATTTTTGTTGCCCACTGTTTTTCTCGTGCGCGAAGGACACTCAGAACAGGCGGCCAAACAGGAAAAAATACCTGTCGGATGGGCGATAAAAACGACCATGAAGACCAAACCATTTCTGGTTCTTAGTGGCTTGACAGTCGTAACCATTTTTGGTGGCAATTTTACCCTGGCATTGGGACCTTATGTCAACATTTATCACGTTGCTCAGGGCGATGTAAAATTCGGAGCCGAGATACAGGGACACGCAATTCTCATCGGAACCATCATATCCTTCGCCGCCATTCCCATATTGGCCTATTTGTCCTCTCGAATCGGAAAGGTCAAAACCCTCGGCCTTGCGATCTCCTCCCTTCTCATCGGCTCTATTTTGAAGTGGTTTTGCTACACGCCAGCGATGCCCTATTTGCAACTCATCGTACAGCCTTTTATCCGCATCGGCGAGATGGGCTTCTGGCTCATTATTACGTCGATGAAAGCCGATATCTGCGATTGGGACGAATGGAAAACCGGCTTTCGGCGCGAAGGTATGTACGGCGCGGCAACGGGCTGGTTTCAAAAAGTGACACAGGCAATAACATTCGCGCTCGGTCAGGGATATATTCTGGCAATCATCGGATTTGACGCTTCAAAAGGTGTGGCACAAGATCCGGGAGTGATGTTCTGGATGCGCTTTCTCTTTGCCGTGTTGCCCGCAATTTTAGCCATAGCTGGACTGATTTTGTTGAAATTTTATGAAATCGACGACGAAAAAGCCAAAGAGATTAAGGCGGATTTGGATAAACGAAACAAATAAGTGAAAATCATGGCAGAGCGATTAAAACAACTCTCGGAAACAACACCCGTACGAGCGGTGACAACGCGGTCGGTAATTGCATCGGTAGTGGTGATTACTGTGAGCGTGCTGTGGAATGAGTGGATGCCGTACTATACGTCGGGATCAAATATCAGCCGCAGCCATTTCCCCATGGCGTTTTTCTTTCCGTTTTTGATAGCGTGTACACTCAACCTGACATTGAATCACTTGCGAACTGGATGGGGACTTTCCCGGTCGGAATTGCTGGTGGTTCTGGGATCGGGTTTTGTGGGGATCGCGCTGGCTTACGACGGGTTGACCGGCCACTTCTTCGGGGTTCTGGCAGCCCCTTATTATTTTTCATCCGTAGAAAATGGATGGGGTTTTATACACGACACCATCCCCGCATGGCTCGCACCGTCGAATGCCACCGGTGAAATGACGCGATTTTTTGAAGGCGGAGGCGGTTCTCCCCCGTGGCGCGTGTGGGCAGTACCCGTTTTCTGGTGGATGTGCTTTTTCGGCGCAATGGGCTTTGGGGTATTTTGCCTGGTGGTGATTTTGCGAAAACAATGGGTGGATTACGAGCGTTTGGCATATCCACTTGTCGAGGTTGCACAATCACTGGCAGAAACAGAAAAAGGCGGCGGATTGGAAAAAACTTTTCGCTCTCCCCTATTCTGGATCGCATTCTCCCTCGTGATGCTCTTGAAATTGTGGAACATCGCGTCTTATTTTACCCCTGCATTTCCGCATATAGACATCGAAGAAACACTTTGGCAACCAATTCCGGATTTTCCCTGGATGGTAAACCGCCTGAGCTTTTACGCCATTGGATTCGGGTATTTTGCGCGCCTGGATGTGCTGTTCAGCGTGTGGTTCTTCATTATTTTGACAGCGTTTCAGGTATATGTATTCAATATTTTGGGATATCAAATCGGCGCAGCAACCCGACACTGGACAAGCGATGCCCTCGGCTGGCAAAGCATTGGGGCATTGATCTTTTTGTCTGCCTGGGGGTTGTGGATGGCGCGCGCGCATTTGAAGGCGGTGGTGCGAAAAGCCCTGTATCCCAATTGCGAGGTAGATGATAGCGGCGAGTTATTGTCCTATCGCATGGCGGTGTTCGGCTTATTGGGAGCATTCGCATTTGTCTCAGCGTGGCTATATACGGCAGGCATGCCCTTGTGGGTGGTATTCTCCTTTCTCATTCTGGCGATGTTGTTGTTTTTGGGCCTTGCCCGCGCCATCGCAGAATTGGGTCTGGTCTATGTCTATTATCGCATTCAGCCCCACGATGCCGTAGTGCAAGCATTTGGTTCGGGCATGGTCGGGCTTTCCGGTGTGGTGGTGCTCGGATTTATGCATGTGTTTAATCAGTGGCCCGATATTGGGAAGGGATTTTTGATGCCGCCATTTACGCAAGCGGTAAAAGCAGTGGATAAGGTCGTCAGTCCGCGGCGAATTACAGGGGTACTGTGGCTGGCACTGGCACTGGGCTTCACCATCTCAATAGTGGATACCCTGTATTTGAGTTATGAATACGGAGCCTATAATTTGGGCAATATGGGGATGAAGAAGACGGGACCTGTGGCATTTGATTTTGTGATTACAGAGATTCGGAATCCCCTGGCACCCGGCGGCAGTGGCAGGGTCATGTGGGCACTCATCGGGATGGGGCTGATGGGGATTTTGACGACCGTTCGCTACTGGGTACCCTGGTGGCCCCTGCACCCGATTGGCCTGGCCATGCAGGGGAATTACGGCGTGAGCAAGACCGTCTTTTCGATTTTTATTGTGTGGTCAATCAAGGCGGTTGTAATGAGAATGGGCGGCGTGCAATTGTACGAAAAGGGAAAGCCGTTTTTTATCGGCTTGCTGGCAGCACAGGCGGTCAGCACGGGCCTGGTATTTATCGTAGATTGGTTCTGGTTCCCCCTGCAAGGGCATAATGTGCACAATTTTTAATTTTTAATTCATCCATCCCCGCATCTTGCAGGGCACCCAACAAATGGGGCACGCCGTAAAACAGCAGGCTCAAGTACATGGGACTCATTCCCACAGCACCGCGCCTTTTGGGATCGTCGCTCCAATCCTGCGATTCGACCAGGCGGCGCAGCAGTTGCTGGCCTACTTCCAAATAGCCCCGCTCGCCTGTCAGCTTATACGCATAGCTCAGGTGGCGGCACAGCACCCCGCCATAGTGTTGCTTCCATGCCATTTCGGGATCGAAAACGCCAGGTCCACCGCAAAACCAATCCACAGCTCGCAGATAGCATTTGGCCACATCGTCTCGACCGGTCAGTCGGTGCAGCAATTCGAGGCCGATCATTAAATAGTGGGTCTGGTAGCCCTTTTGGTCGGCGTAGGACAACACGCGTTTGCCCGCGGCAGAAGCCCCGCCCAGAGCTTTGTGTTCAGCCGGAGTAAAAGGTGTTGCGGTGCCCATTTCCACGGCCAGGGTCGTGCCTTCGGTGGCCATGCCGTAGGGCGCCTGGTCGGGCAGCCGATCGGGAGTGGAAACCTGAAAGCGCTTGTGCCAACTGCCGTCGTCGTTCTGGCCTCGGGCGATGACCTGAAAAATTTCTTCGGCGCGCTGTTTGAAACGCGCTTCGCCCGTTAGTTCCCACAAGTACAGCAGGCCGCGCAAGGTGTTGGCAATGCTACGCAAACTAAAGGAGAAACGGGGATCTTCGCTCCAGCGATAGCGCAGAAAAAATTCGCCAGCTTCCCCGAGCACTTCCAATGTCCGGTGGTCGCCCGTCAAGTAGTAATAGTCGATCCAGTTGTCGATAAAGGTGTG
>JAGWBW010000211.1:5055-6156 GCA_021295695.1 Candidatus Latescibacterota bacterium | reverse complement strand
GAAACAGCCGCCGACCCAATACGGCCTGAGCGGGTGGTAGTGGCAGGTATCGACATCCATTGAGTGCCGGGTCATGGCCTCACCGAGACGGAACCAACGCTCTGCCCCGCTGCGCAAATATTGGATCCAAACCCCGTGGCGCGGGTCCCACTCGCTGTTGCACCAGCCCCACCGGCCCCGAAAGCGCCAGTCGCCAGTCGATTCCTCCCAGGTCACGAGCACATCGCCCCAGTCAAAAAAACCGCACCAGCGGTTGACTTCAATGCTGCGCGCCATCCAATCGAGGAAGCCGTCGAGCATGCGCTCGGAGTGCGGGAAAGCATCTACAGTGCGGACCGCAAAGCCGCCAGCGACTTCGCAGTGGGCCATCCAGCCGGGATCAACCGCGACGTGTGGCCAATCAAGCAAAGCCGTCAGCCGTTGGGGGGCTTCTTCGCTGGTATTGCGTTGGAAGTAATCAATGAAAAATTCCGAGGTTTTGGCCGTGCCCAGGCCATCGCTGTACACGCCTTCTCCTTCGTGCCAGGCCACATCCTCGGCATAGCGCCTGAAATGCAGTCGCCCGCCGTCCGGATCTTTCCACAAAAACACATTAATTCCCCCTTGATCCACGCCTATGGCTTTGGGGTATTCCTCGGCCATATAGCGCAACGCCACCCCGACCCCGGCTTCCTCGCCCTCCAACACAGCCCACCCACCGGCCCGTTCGCCTTCTGCCATCCTCTCGGAGCGTCCGCCGCGCCGCCGCTCCAGGCGAAAGTGACGATCCTGACGCTGGGCCAAAAGCAGGTCTTCTCCCTGATCCAGAACGCCTTCCATACATCGATTCCCACCCAGCCGGTAGCGCTGTTTTCCCCCCCACGCGACGGGGATCCGCACGGCCAGCTCCCGCAATTCGGTCTGATTTGGATCGCAGGCCACGACTACGGTGTGCAGGACTCGCAAAAAGGCGTGGCCGGCAAAGGCGTATATCCGTGTCACGAAACGAAAGGGTTGGTAGCCGACATAGTGATGCATGGGTGCCTCGGATTCCAGGGCGCCTTCGCAGCGGATCACCGCCCGCAGAGGTCCGGATTCTTCCACCTGGACTCGGTACGCGCT
>JAGWBW010000211.1:0-5014 GCA_021295695.1 Candidatus Latescibacterota bacterium | reverse complement strand
TTTCAAAAGCCTCGCAAATATCGGCCCAACTATCGCCGCCTTGCGAACTCACAGCGACTTCTTCGACAAAGCCATCGGCCTCCTGCCGCCCCAATGATACCGCGTGTACCAGGCCATAGCGCCGCCGACTCACGGCAAAGCGCAGGGGGCCGGTACACACGACAATCCGCTTGTCGCTCTCGCTTATTTGCAGTCGATTCCCCGGAGCAGCGCGAGGAGCTTCGCCAGCATAACACAAGTGGTAAACCGCCGATCCGACCACGTCGGCTTGAAAATCGACCAAGACCCACTTGATACTGCCGTCGGGCCAATGACTAAGCGGACGACTTTGCAGGGTCACAGCCCGCCCCCGAGCATCCTCTAACCACAAATCGTCACATTCGGCTACAGCCCCTTGTGGCAGGGGCACGCCTCGGGTCACAGGCCACGCGCGGCGTTCGATCCCGCTCTCTTCCTGGACAGTCAATATTAGACGTTGCATATCTTCCTCCGCTCGTGAATACACCGGGTATTTTAAAACAGCTTCTCAAAAAAAGCCAACATTTTACGCACTGCATTTGGGCAAGAAGTGTGGCTATACAGCAGACAGAGACCTCAATGCTGCGATAAACATATTGACTTTGGGATTACAAAGTCCGGTGGCTTGACCGCCAAGAAGCCCAACTGCTCTATCGTTGGGAGTAATCACACTTGACTCACAGCCCAAAAGCTGGTATCGTTATGACTTCTAAAAATAAGTGGTGCTTGTGCTCAACCTCTTTTTTCAGAATATACTTTTATGAACGCCGAACTGGTACATGCAAAAACATTTGTGAATGACTTATTTGTTTTAATTAAATTTCGAATTGGGCTGATGGTCGTGTTTAGCACTTCTGTGGGATATGTGCTGGGCATGGGATATATTTCCGATCCCATTCACATCTTTCATGTGCTATTCGCCACTTTTTTGACCACTTCTGGCACAGGTGTTTTGAACCAGTTTATGGAACGCGAGCGCGATGCGAGAATGGGACGCACGGCTGACCGGCCACTACCCGCGGGACGCATTGCGCCAGAATTGGCCTGTTGGTTCGGGCTAATTTTAAGTGGTATGGGCATTGTCTATCTATGGGTGCTGGTCAACGGTTTGACCGCGATCGTGGGCGCATTAACGGTGCTGGTATATTTGCTTCTCTATACGCCCTTAAAGCCCAAAACACCGCACAATACAGCGATTGGTGCCATCGCAGGCGCACTGCCGCCAGCGGGTGGATGGACCGCAGCAACAGGCGTTTTGAGTGGCGAAGCGCTTGCCCTGTTTGGCATTTTATTCTTGTGGCAATTCCCCCATTTTTTATCCATTGCCTGGCTTTATCGAGAAGATTACGCACGGGGTGGGTTTCGCATGCTCCCCATAGAAGACCCGCAAGGCCATAGAACCGCCCATCAAGTGGTACTTTATACCCTGGTTTTGTTGTCGTGCAGCCTGATGCCGGCACTATTGGGTATGGCTGGTGTGGCGTATTTTAGCGTTGCCGTATTGCTCGGCCTGGGTCTGTTGTACGCCAGTTTGACCTTCGCGCGATCGCGCACCGATATGCAAGCACGCCGTCTGATGCGGGCAACGCTCATATATCTGCCCGTGTTGTGGACAGTCATGATGTTGGACAAAATTGCGTGAGACAAGTGTGCATTCGATTTGAAAGATACAGGAGGTGATAGGCTGACCTATCACCTTTCTTTGTATGTGCAGGAGAAGTCAAGTGCAAGCAGCAATAGCTGTCGAAAATGTGAGTCACAAATTTGACGAGCGCGTGGCCTTAGACGGCATCACACTACAGGTAATGCCCGGGGAAATGTACGGTCTTTTAGGCCCCAACGGAGGGGGAAAGACCACCCTATTTCGCATGTTGTGTACAATGCTGCCCCCCGACCATGGCACAATCCGCCTGCTGGGCAAAAACGCCGCTGCCAATGCTGTGCGCGCACATATCGGGGTGGTTTTTCAGCATCCCAGCTTAGATGTGCGTTTGACCGTATTGGAAAATTTGCGTCATCAAGGCCATCTCTATGGCCTGAAAGGTCGCCCACTCTCCCAGCGCATCGAAGAAGTACTGGACATGATGGCCCTTGCAGATCGCGCAAAAGATCGGATAGAAATACTATCTGGCGGATTACAGCGGCGCGTTGAACTGTGCAAGAGTTTATTGCACCGCCCCCAAATACTGATTTTTGATGAACCCTGCACCGGGCTTGACCCCGGTGCGCGGCGAGGATTTTGGGATGACCTGGATATTTTGCGGCGGACCTATGGCACGACACTCGTGCTGACAACCCATTTTATAGAAGAGGCCGAGCGCTGTGATCGCATTGGTATTTTAGATCGCGGACAGCTAATTGCCGAAGGCACGCCCGCGGCATTGAAGCGTACAGTGGGATGCGAAGTAATTACCCTTGAGACACGCGACCCCAAAGGTTTGCAATTGCAAATCGAAAAAGTTGCGGGACGCGATGTCCAGATAATTGACGGACAGGTGCGTATTGCCTGCGATGAAGGGCAGCAGCTATTGGCACAATTGTATCCGCTTCTGCGAGAGAATGTTCAAGCCATGACCTTGAGCGTGCCCACACTTGAGGATGTTTTTGTGCAGCGAACAGGACACGGATTTCACGTGGAGGACCAGTAGTGCGAATGGCTTTCTGGTTGCCCGTAGTGTCGCTCTGGCGGCGCGAGTTGGTGCGTTTTGCCCGAGACCGCAATCGATTATTCGGTGCAATAGGCCAGCCTCTGGTGTTCTGGTTGCTATTGGGGGCCGGTTTTGAAAAGTCTTTCGCGCCTCTGGGTATTTCCAGTGGATATCTGGAATATATTTATCCGGGAATATTATTGCTGATTTTGCTATTTACAGCGATCTTTTCGACCATTTCGGTCATTGAAGACCGACGGGAAGGATTTATGCAATCGGTGCTGGTCGCACCCGTATCGAGGACCGGATTGGTGTTGGGAAAAGTTCTCGGCGGGGGTACCCTGGCCTTTTTGGAAAGCCTGGTATTTTTGGTATTTTTGGCATTTTTAGATATTCCAATCAGCATCGCGTCTTTGGGTATGACCCTCATTTTTTTAGCTATACTGGGCATTGGTCTCACAGCTTTGGGCTTTGCGATAGCCTGGCAGGCTTCATCTACTGCGGGATTTCACGCGGTGATGACTTTGTTTTTATTTCCCCTATGGGTGCTCTCTGGTGCGTTTTTTCCCGCAGAAGGCGCGTCGCGCTGGCTGGCGTACTTGATGGCAATAAATCCACTGACTTATGGTATGGATGGTTTGCGCCAATCTCTTTATCTCACAACATCCGACGCAAATACCCATTTGTGGTTTTGTGTTATAATAAGTGTAGCATTCGCGGCTTTGACCCTCAGCGCAGCCGTATGGCAAGTATGTCGGAAGGAAAAATAAATAGAGGTTAGGGTATATCTCACATTTCTCCTCTTACAAATTTCTGGAACAGATATCTTATTTAATTGTTGGATATTGTATTGACAAAACAAACCCATTGCGTATGGTCATTTCATGCAGAAACTAACGCATCTATTATTTTTTACCTGTGTCTGTATGTCCTGCCTTGGTGGCTGTAGCTTGCTCGACCGTCAGCAAGGTCCCAAGTTACTGGATTTGCGTACAGATCGCGGGCCTGACCCATCGGTGGGGCGCGGGCAGGAAGTGCAAATTACCATCGTGACGGATGATCCAGACAATGACGAGTTGGATTTCCGCTGGATTGCGACCGGAGGCGAATTTGCTGCCAGCCGTGCGGATACGCTGATTGATTTGTTTCAAGATTCGGTGACGGTCGTGTGGAAAGCACCCATTGAACCCGGCGTTTATGAGTTGTTTTTAGAATTGGGTGACGGCCAATCAGAGACACTGGAGACCTCAGGGATGCGTATTGCCGTCACACAAGCCCCTCCCATTGCTGTTGTCGGTCCAGATCGGGAGTTGGATTTTCGCGATGAGCTGCGCGTGGTCTTAGATGGCACTGGTAGTTCGGATCCAGACCAGGATGCGCTGATGTATTTTTGGAAACAGACTGCAGGACCGCGCGTGGGATTGCAAAATAGCAGTGGCCCATCACCCGAGTTTCCGGTGCCTGCACCGGCGGATTATGTCTTTGAACTGCGCGTGGCGATACGAGTAATGTGGCAGTTACGCGGGTTCGCGTATCTGATCGCAATAGGCGCGTGACCGGGTCAGGCTTAGCCGAGTTAGGACACGGGTTATAACAAAAACACGAGCATCAATCTACATGGTTTTGGGATTGGAGAGCAGGTTATTACCTGCTCTTTTTTTTAGAATAGACAGAGTTGGTCGCGTGCGACGGGTTGAATCACGGGAAACAGGCGGCGAAATTCGCCATCGGGAAATAGAACGCGGCGCAGCAAATAGCCCCGGTCTTCGTCGTGGGTAAAAAATTCCGCGCGAGCAAGGGTGCCGTCCTGGCACTGGTAAACTGCGATGCGCTCCCCAATGCGACAGCCTTCGGCAGCCCTGGCAAGTCGTCTCAGATTCGGGTTGGAAAAGGTTTTTTTCGTAATGCGCTCAAACCTGCAAAAATCTTCGGGATCAATCTCGCCGTCTTGCAACTTGCGTCCAAGAGATAGATATGCGCGAGAAGCGGCGTCTGTATCGCCATCGACGAGCAGGGGCGCAATCTCTGCAATAAACTGGCGAAAGATGCGCTCATCGCGTCGGCTTCGCAGGCTGCTGCCCACAAGCGATACACGACCATCGTAATCGACGAGAATATAATTTTTTGCCTTAAGACTGACCATTCCTTTGAAGCGACCATCGTGTGAGAGATGAATACCGCGGGGCAAGGTAGCCGAAATTTCCTCGATGAGTCGTTTTTCATCTGCCTCTGTTTTGACATGCGGTGGCGCGACAAAATAAGCCCCATCGGTATCCACTTCTATAATTTCCCCACCGGCATCGCGCAACTCAGCCACGAGTTGGCGGGCGATTTGCTGCCCAATTACA
>JAGWBW010000210.1:4834-6711 GCA_021295695.1 Candidatus Latescibacterota bacterium | reverse complement strand
GTACCTGCATTGCCGCGACAAATGGACTGCCGAGGTCGAGAAATAGTCCCGCCAGCCCCAGGAGACTGATACCCAGACCGATGATAGCGTAGAGTATCTGGCGAGAGAATGCCGCCAGGCCCCCACCGATGAGGACGAGGGCTACAAATGTGTAAATGACAGTCTGCTCGAGCATTGTTGTTCTCCGATTACTTCTCGCGTCTTACCTTTTCTGGCGCGTTCTGCCGCTTGTTCGGCTTCGATTTCTTTCAGGCGTTCGCGCGCGGCTTCTTCTTTGTCTGCCCAGGGTTCGATTAAGTCATAGAGAAAGTCGCTGCGATTGTATCCGGCTTCGTCGTGTATTTTGCTGTATCCCAGGGTGTCTGTGGGGCATACGTCCAGGCACAGTCCGCAGTCGCTGCACAGGGCAAAATCGACTTCGAATTTGGTTGAGCGTTTGCGCCTTAATCCTTCGGGGCGTTCCCCGTCGAGGTAAATGCAGAAGGAGGGACACACGCGCTCACAGAGTTTGCAGTCGATGCAGTCGTGCGAGCCGATGTCTTCTTTTTCGATGAGGACAATGACATTGCGAAAGGCTTCCGTCATCTCGATTTTTTCCATTGGATATTGCGAGGTGACGGGCGGCTTGCGAAAGTTGTCCAGTGTGACTTTCATGCCGGTCAGGAGCGTTTTGGTGCCGTCGAGGATTTCTTTTATGAGTGCCATGGGATTTTCCTTGAAAGTTTTAGACGATCTTCAAGACCAGCGTTGTGATCAGCAGGTTGATCAGCGATAAGGGGACGAGTACCACCCAGGCGAATTTCATTAGCTGGTCAAAACGGAGCCGAGGAAAAGTCCAGCGGAACCACATCATGAGGACGATGAGTGCATAGACTTTGATGAAGAACCACACGGCGTCTGGCAGGAAAGGCCCGCGCCATCCTCCCAGGAAGAGCACGGTTGCCAGTGCACATGCAAAGATCATGTTGGAGTATTCGGCAAAGAAGAACAGTCCAAAGCGCATGCCGGAATATTCGGTGTGGAATCCGGCGACGAGTTCGGATTCTGCTTCGGGGATGTCAAAGGGCGCGCGATTGGTTTCGGCGGTGGCTGATATGATAAAGATGATCAGGGCAATGGGTTGCACCAGGACAAAGGGATAGGTTTCCTGTGCGAGGGTGATGTCGTAGAGCGACATGGTGCGGGTTATCATGACAATGGGGATGACGGACAAGATGAGCGGGATTTCGTAGGAGATATTTTGCGCGACCGAGCGCACTGCGCCGAGCAGGGCGTATTTGTTATTGGATCCCCAGCCCGCTAAGAATATGCCGATTACGTTGATGCCGCTGATGGCGAGGATCAGGACAATGGCGATGTTGAAGTCGTGAAAGATGTACGTGCTCGTAATGGGAAAGAGGGACGAGAGAGCGACGACGGGTGCAAAGACCAGGATGGGGGCAATTACGTAGAGCAGTTTGTTGGCGTGTTCGGGGGTGAGGAGTTCTTTGCTGAGTAATTTGCCCATGTCAAAAATTTGTTGCATCAGGCCAAAGGGTCCGCGCTGTGGACCAATGCGGCGCTGTATGCGCGCGCTGAGTTTGCGTTCGAGCCAGATCAACATGATGGCGTTGACGCTCAAGTAGGCCATGATGACGGCGATGGTTACACCGAGTGCGAGATAGGGGTTTTCGAAGAGTTGGACGATGTCTGTTTTCATAAGTGCGTTATCTGTCTATTTCGGGTACGACAATGTCGATGCTGCCCAAAATAGCCACGGCATCGGCGAGCATGGTGCCGGCCATGACGGCGGGCATGGCCGAGATGTGTGAAAACGATGGGGTTCGCAATTTGAGGCGAAAGGGGATGTCACTGCCGTCACTTGCGATGTACATGCC
>JAGWBW010000210.1:535-4821 GCA_021295695.1 Candidatus Latescibacterota bacterium | reverse complement strand
CCTTCGGGCGGGCGGATGCGTTTGGGCACTCGGGCTGCGAGAAAGAGGCCATCGGGCATATCGCTTACGGCTTGTTCAATGATGCGAATGCACTGGCGCATTTCTTCCATGCGAACGAGTGCGCGGGCAAAGCAGTCGCCTTCTGTTTGCGTGGGCACGTCAAAGTCAAAGCGGTCGTAGATGCCATAGGGTTCATCTTTGCGGACATCGTGGGCATGGCCCATGGCGCGCAGGCAAGGACCTGTTATGGCGTATTTTTGAACGAGGTCGGGTGCAAAGATGCCGACACCAATGGTGCGTTCGCGGAAGATGACGTTGCCGATGACGAGTTTTTCGTATTCTTTTAATCGCCGGACAAAATAGGTGCAAAAGCTGGAGACATTATCGAGGAATACATCGTCGATATCGAGAATGACGCCGCCAAATCGCGCGTAGCAATAGGTGAGGCGCGATCCGGTGATGCGGTCGAGGATGTCGAGGATTTTTTCGCGGTCGTCAAAGGCGTAGAGAAATGGGGTAAATGCGCCCAGGTCCATTAAGAAGGTGCCCAGCCAGAGCAGGTGGCTGGAGATGCGGTTGAGTTCATTGCAGATGATGCGGATGTATTCGGCGCGTTCAGGGACTTCGATGTCCATTGCGCGTTCGACTGCCTGACAATATCCCACGTTGTAGATCATGCCGCCGAGATAATCCACGCGGCTCGGGTTGGGCAAAAACTGGAGGTAGTCGCGGTTTTCGGCCATTTTTTCGTGTGCGCGATGCCCATATCCGATGATGGGTTCTGCTGAAATTATGCGTTCGCCATCCAGGTGCAGTTTGATCCGCATGACGCCGTGGGTAGAGGGATGCTGAGGCCCCATGTTGAGATAATAGGTGTCTCGACTTTTCGGATCTTGTTCGACCTCAAATCGGCTATTCATTAAGCACCTTTCATCCGCGTGTATTTGCGAATACTTTAATTTTATCTGCGCCCATCTGCGCCTATCTGCGGATCGACCTCAAATCGATTCATGACGCGCCGTCCTCGCTGCGATAGGGATTGGGGGGATCGACGAAGTCTTTGAGCAGGGGATGACCAAAATAATCTTCTTCCATTAAGATGCGTTTTAAGTCGGGATGGTCGTCAAAGCTGACGCCATACATGTCGAAAATTTCGCGTTCGTACCAGTCGGCAGCGGGAAAGATTGCGGCAATACTCGGTGCGGCTGTATCGGGTGCTATGTCGGCGTGGATGACATGCCTTTGGGGAGAGCCGTATTGGTTAAACTGATAAATCAGGCGAAAAGCATTGTCGTTTTCACGTCGATCCTGACAGGTTATCATTTCGAGGTGAAAATTTTCGGACAGGAAAGCATCTGCGATCTGAGGGAGGATGTTGGGCGAAGCGGTGTGTTGTACATGAAAGCCACGCGCGTCGTATGTGACCTCGGTCGCGTCGAGCACGAGCGTAGAGAGTTTGTCGGCGATCATTTATTGAATTTCTTTCCGGCTCTGATTTTTTCTTCGAGTTTGAACAATGCGGCAAAGAGTGCTTCGGGGCGCGGGGGGCAACCCGGTACGTACACATCAACTGGCACAATTTTGTCTGCGCCTTCGACAATGGCATATTGTCCAGGATATTTGAAGGGACCGCCATCGATGGTGCAGCCACCCATGGCGATGGCCCATTTTGGCGATGGCATCTGGTCCCAGAGTGTTTTGATGGGTGTCGCCATTTTGCGGGAAATTGTGCCGGCGAGAATCATGACATCGGCTTGTCGCGCGCTCGGGCGAAAGACGCCCGCGCCAATGCGGTCAAGGTCAAAGCGCGCTGCGCCTGCGGCCATCATTTCGATGGCGCAACAGGCCAGGCCGAAAGTGAGGGGCCACAGGGATCGGGACCGGGCTTGATTGAGCAGATTTTCCAGCAGGTCCATGTGTACCAGTGGGCCAACCTCTTCGCGCAGTTCCTCAATGTCTTTGGGGTCGCTTGTCACGATAGGGAGTTCTTTTTGTGCCATTATCGACTTCTCCAGTGCAAAACGCCTTTGCTCCAGGCGTAGATGATAGCGAGAAAAAGAATGCCGACGAAGATCGTGAGTTCGATGAAGTCGCGCCAGACGTAGGTGCCCGAATCGTAAATCACGGCGATGGGAAGAATATACAGTACATCGACTTCAAATGCGACAAAGATGAGTGCAAATAGATAATAGGCGATGTCGAAGCGCACCCATGCACTGCCAATGGTGTCCATGCCGCATTCGTAAGTTTCGCGGCTTTTGCGTCCGCGCGCGCGAGGCGAGATGATCAGGGGCAGTACGACGGGAATTGCACCGAGAACTATGCCCGAGAGAAGCAGGGCACCGAGAAAGCCGTATTGCGAAAACCAGTCCATTGTATTCTCCTATTTGCTCAATCTGCTGCCTGACCGCTCCCTGTTTGGCTGTTATCTGATTCCCACAATGCTTTCAGGACTCGCGATGGCGACATCGGCAACTCGTTTAACCGAATGCCAACAGCCCGATAAATCGCATTGGCGACCGCAGCCGGCGGTGGAACAATTGGGACTTCACCCACGCCGCGGACACCATAAGGATGCCCCGGGTTGGGCACTTCTACTATGACTGTTTCAATCATTGGCATGTCGAGTGTTGTGGGCATCCGGTAATCCAGGAAAGAGGCGTTGACCATTACTCCCTGGTCGTTGTACACAAATTCCTCGTTCAATGCCCATCCGATTCCCTGTACCACACCGCCCTGCATCTGTCCTTCCACATAGCCGGGATAGATGGCTTTGCCCGCGTCCTGAACGATGGTCGCCCGCAAGATATCCACTTTGCCCGTGTCTGGATCTACCTCGACATCTACGATTAATAGTGCGAATGCCGGGCCAGCTTGCTTGCCGCTTATGGCAGCGCGTCCTACCACGGGACCGCCCGCCCGATTGACTCTGCCGGCGAGTTCTTTGAATGTTATCGATTTGGATGCGTCCGATTTGGAGCGAAACGACCCGTCTTCAAAGACTATGTCGTCTTTTGATATTTCCCATAATGTTGCCGCCCGTTCGATCATCTGTCGTTTTACGTCTTGAGCCGCTTCATAGCTCGCCCAGCCGGTTGCAAATGTCACGCGGCTTCCGCCCGTTCCATCGGTTTGTCCGATTGCGTCGGTATCCGTGACATTTGGCTTGATGTCTTCGATGGGAAGATTCAGGACTTCGGCAAATTGCATGGCGACTGAGGTGCGCGTTCCTCCGATATCGGCAGAGCCTTCGACCAATGCTACTGTGCCGTCCGGGTTTACGCTGGCGACTACTGTGGATGTGCCTCCGCCGTTGAACCAGAATCCAGCGGCGACGCCGCGTCCTCGATTTGGTCCTTCGAGGGGGGTGCGATAGTGTGGATGCGCCATGGCGGCTTTGACGACTTCTTCTTGACCAATGCGTAAGAATACCGGTCCATCTGCCCGTCGCGTGCCTTCTTTAGACGCATTTTTCAATCGAAATTCGAGCGGGTCCATGCCGATCTGTTCGCATATTTCATCTATTACTGTTTCAGATGCAAATGCCGCGTTGGTTGCGCCGGGTGCGCGGTAAGCGGAAGATTGGGGTTTGTTTACGACGACATCGTAGCCGTCGATGAGGGAGTTTGGGATGCTGTAGGGCGAGAAAATACATCCCGCACCAGCGCCTACAGCGGAGCCGGGATAGGCTCCGGCTTCATACGCCATATAGGCTTGTGCCGCGGTTAGCATGCCGTCTCGCGTTGCGCCCATTTTGACTTTGATGTAGGATGCGGGTGTTGGGCCGGTGGCTTTTAATACTTCTGTGCGGGACATGACCATTTTTACGGATTTTCCGGTTTTTTGCGCCAATAGGGCTGCGGTTGGTTCTTCATATACGCGGAATTTTCCGCCAAATCCGCCACCGATTTCCTGAGGGATCACGCGCACGTCACCTACTTCGAGGCCGAGTACATCGGCGACCTGGCCCCGCACTTCAAACGGTCCCTGCGTGCTGCACCAGATGGTGAGCTTCCCATTTTCGCTCCAGTGCGCGGTTACGTTGTGCGGTTCGATGTATCCCTGGTGTACTGTTCCGGTAGCAAAGTCCCGCTCTACGACTATATCCGCTTCCTCAAATCCCTTTTCTATATCTCCCTGTTTGTGCTGGAAGTGATTTGCGATGTTGCTGGCCTGATCCGTTTCTTCGCCGAGGGATTTCATTTTTAAATCGTCGTGCAATAATGGGGCGTCGTCTTCCATTGCGCGGCGGACTTCCAGTACGGGTTCGAGTATTTCGTAATCTA
>JAGWBW010000210.1:0-515 GCA_021295695.1 Candidatus Latescibacterota bacterium | reverse complement strand
GCTGCGACGGCTGCGATGGCGTGTCCGTCGTAGAGGACTTTGTCTCCGGCGAGTACATTGGCGATTAAGAACCGCAGATCGACGGATCCTTCGCCGAGGTCGGATACTTTGTCTTCGTAATTTTGAACGAGGTCTTTTCCCAGTACGACGGCTTTTACCCCGGGTAGTGCCTCTGCTTTGCTGGTGTCGATAGATTTGATCCGCGCATGTCCGTGAGGACTTCGCAATGTTTTGCCATAGAGCGATCCGGTTAAATGAAAGTCTGGACCATACACCGCGCGGCCCGTTACTTTATCGGTTCCATCGTGTCGTATCGGTCGCGTTCCCACTACTTTGTAATTTTCAATTCCCAAATAGTCTTCTTTTTTTGTCGCCATATTGCGGTCCTCGTAGAGAGAGGTGGATTTCGAGATGTGTTATTATAACTATAACAAAGTATATATCCCCAGACAAATAAATCTACAGTCCCTTTTCGTCCAGAAAAGCGGTGATTTTTTCGATGGTCTTTGTCCTGA
>JAGWBW010000209.1:4880-6143 GCA_021295695.1 Candidatus Latescibacterota bacterium | reverse complement strand
GTTCGACAACAATCAGCCTCCGTTCGACTGGATGCAGTGGGGTTTGACCACGCCGCGTCCGGGCAATGCGAAATTTGAGCAGTACGGGGATGAGCTTGTGTTGAACCGGTATATGGGTGCCCCCCGGCATGTGGTGCTGGGTTTGAGGGTAAAATTCTAATTTTGTTGTCTTAATTACAAGGAGGTAGGACAATGCGATTCAACGCACGTCCAATGCTGTGGAGCCTTGTGGGAATGCTCGCGCTGATGCTGTGCGCGCCGAGCATTGTGCAGGCCCAGAGCATGGAATATCTCAACCGGGGCAAGCTGTGGGATGGCGTGGTTGAAAACGGTGGATCCGGGATGATCTTCAACTACCAGAAGATCTACGAGCGGATCGGCCTGGCCTATCCGGGCATGCTACAGTTGAGCGGTTCGTATGGGGCGCGGAGTACCAAATGGTACCAGTCCTCTGGTTGAAAGATGGGGGAACCTACGAAGTGTATTCCAGCGGAGGTCCGCGCTACAACAGCGATGGGGTTCACCAGGTAGATTATCCCGCAGACCAGAAAGAAGAGCAACATCAGGGCTATGACAACCAACCCATCAGCGACGACCCCTCGCTTTTGGAAACGCACGGCTTGCCGAGTTTTGTACAGCCCAACTACTGGGCTGGCGTGGCGCCGCCGAGTGCGCGTCCCGTAAATATCCACAACTGGACCTATGGGGAATACGCGACCCCGGATAAGGACAGCTATGGCGAGCAAGTCGTGGTCGCCCATTGGCAAGCAGGTCCTATCCTGGGCACGCGCAAAGGCCGGATTACGATGACTTCATCATTTACGAGTTGACATTCGAGAACGTGGGTGACAAACCCTTGAACGACACGTACTTTGCGATGAACAACATCTTTCGGCCCGCCCAGCCCGGGCATATTTTTACAGGTGGCTATCCGCTGTGGTATGCCGGAACCAATACGGCAGCTTATGACGACCACTACAAATACACGGGATCGCCGAGCTATGTGGGCCCTCCAGGCGTACCTGCCGAGGCCATCGCAAAGGCGCGGATGAGCTATAGCTATGACGGGGATTATCCCCTCAGTCCACACGATGACAGGGGAGAGCCGCTGGTCAAATCGCGCGAAGACCCGCGCTATCCGCCACAGATTGACCGCCCCGAAGGCACGCTACTTTCGGCCGCGTACATTGGCTTTGCCACCATCGATGCAGACCCCACCGACGGGTTTGCCCACGAGCCGGATGCCGCGTCTAAGTACGTAGC
>JAGWBW010000209.1:0-4830 GCA_021295695.1 Candidatus Latescibacterota bacterium | reverse complement strand
CACGAAGCGCAACACTCGGACGAGCAGATGTACGACATGATTACGGCCTCAACGCCAGCCGACCCCACAGAAGTATCCGCCTATGCCCATACCCAGGCCTGGGGACCTTATGATCTGGCACCGGGCGAGAAAGCCAAGGTGGTGACGGCTTATATAGCTGCTCAGGCGTCTGGTCACGATAAGTACAAAGATCAGGTGCAACCCTATGATTGGTACTGGATGTTCGAAGGTAAAAAGGACGAAATCGACCTGGGCGAAGAAGTACTCTTTAAGCATCTGGAGAGAGCGCAAAATGCCTACGAACTGGACTACAATGTGCCCAATCAGCCGCCAGATGTGTACTTCGAGATCCGCAGCAATGCCGACGGCAACTTTACCATTAGCTGGTCTGGCGATGCGATGGATGCGCGCGATCCCGACTACACGGGCGCTGAGGCTCAGGACATCGCTGGCTTCCGCGTCTATGTGTCGCGTCAGGCCTTTTTCGGTCCATGGGATCTGGCCGCTGAGGTAAAAACCGATCCCGTCTCGGGTCCCGTCAACCTGCCCGATGGCGTAACCTATGACGGTGCTACCAACTTCTTCTCCTGGACAGATACCGAGTCCCTACCCGGCTTTGCCTATTGGTACATTGTGCGGGCCTTCGACAAGGGTCACGACCACTGGACAGGTGCAAATGGCAAAACTTTAGCCGACCTGCCCCCCGATGTGCAAGATAATGTGCGCATGGGCCTGGAAGGCGGACACAGTTCGCAAAACCAGATCAGCTACCACAACGGCGTCCGCCCCGTGGTGATTTCCAGTTCGGCATTCGACCGCATGGAAGTGCCGATTACAGTGGTGCCCAATCCATTCCATCTGACGGACGCCGGTGGGCACTACAAGGCATCCAAAAATATGCGATTCACGGGGGTGCCGCGCCATGCCCGCATCAGCATCTACTCTATATCGGGCAACTTGATCGTCACCAAAATCCACAACAACGCATCGCAAGGTGAGGCAGTGTGGAACCAGAACACGATGCATTCGGGAAGCGTGACCGAGCGACTCGGCAGCGGCGTGTATTTCTGGGTGGTGGAGTCCTTAGTTCCGGGCAGTGAAGGCAAGACACAGACCGGCACATTGATGATAATTCGATAATGAGGAGGAGGCCAAAACATGAATAGAAAGACCCTCTTAATCGGACTGACTATGGCCCTTATGGTCGGGCTTTCGGCCCCTTCCGCATTGGCCGAAGAAGTCAAGTCCGGTTTTCGGCGCACCGCATCCACCGGCTTTGGATTTCTGCTGGTGGGGCAGAGCGCGAGAGCTACGGCGATGGGCGAAGCCTATATGCCTATTTCCAACGATATCAACGCAATATTCTGGAACCCCGCGGGGCTGGTCGCCATCGAACGCGGGGCGTTTTCCGCTACGTACACGCGCTGGCTGGTCAACTCGAAACTGTATTCGGGTGCCGTGTCTTACAATATCCCATTCGGGACATTGGGCTTCAGCGTCATTTCGTTTGCACCTCAGCAATTTGAAGAAACCACGATTTTCGAGCCACAAGGCACGGGAGAGATGGTCAACGGCAATGGTACGGCTCTGGGGCTCGTATTTGCCAAGCGCCTGACCAATAAACTGTCCTTTGGGCTGGAGGTGCGCTACTTGCAGCAGAACCTGCACAGAGAACAGATTACCCACATCGATTTCGGGGTGTCCAGCATGTTTGCCACCGGCTTTGCCAGCAGTCGCATCGGCATGTCGCTGAAAAACTTCGGCGCAGACAAGGCCGTCGTGACCGAGGACCCATTCCGGATGCCAATGGTATTCAATTTTGGTGCTGCCATGGAAATTATCGGCAATTTGGGCGATCCGCTTTCATTGACATTATCGCTGGTAAATGCCTATAATCTGGAAGTAGAGAAAGAGCAATTCAGAGTAGGCACAGAGCTGTGGTTGCAAAATATGCTGGCTCTGCGCGCAGGCTACAAGTTCGACAAAGGTCTCTTTGGATACAACAGAGATATCTATAGCTGGTCTATTGGCGCAGGCGTAAAGCAGAGTTTCGCCGGGCGGAGTCTTACAGTTGACTTCTCGTATGCGGCCGTGGATGAAGTCGCGTTTTCCGCGCCGCTGCGATTGACACTTAGCGGGACATTCTAATGCTCTCATCCGCATAAACGCCCATGCATTTCTGGCGGCGGTCCAGTAAGGATAGGGCCGCCGCCTTTTTATTAAGTCAGCTCGATATTAAAGGATCTGTCGTGGCGATTTCCCAGCGCACAACTGAGGCGCCAGAAGCAGTTGCAGAACCCCAGGGCGTGACGCTCAGGGCCTTTGTCCTGGCAATGATCACAATTGCAGGGGTATGTATTTTTGCGACCTATTACGGGCGAAATTTGATGAAGAGTTTTTTGCCCGTAACCGCATTGCTACCCCTCGTGATGTGGATTGGGATCAACACTGCGTTAAAACTGACAGCACCCCGATTTGCACTATCGCGCAGCGAAGTGGTGACGATTTTTGGAATTGTGTGGATGGTATCTACGGTGCCCGCGATCGGATGGGTGGGGTATTTGATCACAGATATTTCCGCACCCGCAGCGTTTTCTTCACCCGAAAACCGATTCTGGGAAGTAGCGGGGCATTACCTGCCCCGGTGGTTATTTATGGATCGGGGCAGCGAAGTGGTAGAGCGGCTATACGTGGGATTGGAGCACAGAGACGAGATCCCCTGGGCACACTGGGTCGTTCCGCTGTTCTGGTGGTTTGTGGGAAGTCTGTCTCTGGTGCTGGCCGGGTTTTTTGCCAGCGTGCTGTTTTACAAACAGTGGCTGATGCACGAGCGCCTATCATTCCCCCTGGCGACCGTACCCCTGGCACTTTTGGAAGAATCCGAGGGCAGCCGGGTTCCCGATGTGTTCAAAGACTGGGTTTTCTGGATCGGGTTTGCGTGTACAGCCGGCGTGATTTTCTGGAACATCACCGGCTATTTTGTCTTGACATTGCCCCGCATCACGATCTACGACCACTGGCTGACCACAGCGGTAGATACGGGACAGTATATCCCCACGATCTATTTGCGCATTCACCCCCTGATGATGGGTCTGGCTTATTTGTGCCCGCTAAATATTTTAATGAGTTTCTGGTTTTTTTTTCTCGTCAATGCATTTAAGATGACGGTGATGAACCGCACGGGCTTTACCATCGGGTTGCAGGGCCAGACAGCCGCTCCCGAAGAGATATTGATGCTGGAGGCGCACGGCGCACTGGTTTTTCTGGTTATCTGGTCGGTATGGGTTGCCCGGGACCACCTGAAAGAGACGCTGCAGAAGGCTTTTGGAGATATGCGGTCACAAGACGATGGGGTGCCGGTATCCTATCGCACGGCCTGGCTGGGGCTTTTAAGTGCCACGGTTTTTTTTACGGGTTTTTTGCTCTCAATGGGCATCAGTTTGCCCTCGGCAATGGTGCAGATGGGGCTTCTGTTCATCATCTACTTTGGGGTAACCAAATTTGCCGCGGCCACGGGCTATGTGTTCCTCGCACCCCAGGGAGAAAAAGGCTGGCAGATTATGAAGGCGCTCTACGGGACATTAAATATTTCGAGCCGGGATCTGACGGGTTTGATAGTGGTGAGCCGAAACGCGCTTGCCGGCGCACCGGCCCGCATGCTATCTGTGCCGGCAATTCCCCATTTTTTTAAGCTCCTGGGCAATGGGCTGCAGCGTTCATGGACTACCGTGGGTGTGTTACCCGTTGCCCTTTTGGGGGCATTTGTGGTGGCCTGTGCCGCACAGCTTTACGTATGTTATATGGAAGGCGGATTGAATTACGCCTATATGCCCGACTGGCGACATATGGTCAGGCAAGTGTCGCTGATTGAAGGAACACAGCCGGCGTATTTCGATCTGGACAAGACCATAGTGTGGTTTGTAGGTATTGCCGAGGCGGGATTACTAACGCTTTTGGGCATGAGGTATGCGGGCTGGCCGATTCACCCGTTCGGGCTGGCTTTTCCAGACAACCGATTTCGCTACGGGTTTGGTATTTTTATCGTATGGCTGGCCAAGTCATTGACATTGCGCTTTGGTGGGGTGAGTCTCTACCGCCGATCTCTGCCGTTTTGGTACGGTATTGTGGTGGGATATCTGGTGGGGGTGGGAGCTTCGACAGTGGTAGATGCGATCTGGTTTCCATTGAACCGGCATTTCGTACACGGATGGTAACGAGCGATACAGGAGGTGTGTCATGGTGCGTCTTGCGTTTGTGGTAATACTGATGTTCTCCTCGGCAACGGCCTTTGCGCGCTGGGTGAAGAGCAGATGGCGACTGGTTTATTCGAAGCGGCAGTCGAGACATTTGGGCAATTGGCCAAAGCCAAACCCGAAGATGTCGAGGTGCAAACACAACTGGGGTATGCGTATTTGAAAGCGAAAAATTACGAGGCTGCCGAGAAGGCTTTCAAAGCAGCCAAGAAACTGGACAAGACCTTTGTCCCCGCCTATGTCGGGCTGGGGATGGCCTATGTGGAAGGACCGGCAAAGGGTCTGGAAGCCGTATATCACTTTCGACGCGCAGTTGGGGAAGCCAAACGGGCGACCAAACTCGACCCGGATTACGCGCCGGCCTATCGACTTTTGAGCGAACTCTACGAGCGGTTTCGAGAGGACCACGAAAAGGCGATTACATACTATTTGCAATACCTGAAACGGGAGCCAGACAACCCGGAGGGGCTTTATTCTTTCGGGCTGGTCTGTATTCAGGCGGGGCAATACGACAAAATCGAGCGGTATATCATCCCCTATTTGAAGACCCATCCCGATGCCGTCCAGCTCCTGCCTC
>JAGWBW010000208.1 GCA_021295695.1 Candidatus Latescibacterota bacterium | reverse complement strand
CGCAAATGTTGAATGGGATTTAACAGAGCCGTTTTCAGGGTATGATAGACGATGGTAAGCAGGGCAATCATCAGGGTTATTCCACCACCCAGGATCAGAGTTGTAAGATCCACATGAACGCGATAATGAAAATCCTGCAACCAGGCTTCCATGACGAAAAAAGCTATGGGCCAAGCAATGATATTGGTCAATAAAATGAGTCCTAAAAAATCCTTCACAAGCAACCACCAGATGTTGAACTTAGAAGCGCCCAGTACCTTTCGGATACTCATTTCGTGAGTGCGATACTGCACGGTAAAGGCGGTTAGTCCAAATAAGCCCAGACAAGCTACAAAAATTGTAATCAATGACGTTAATCGGAGTATTTTTTCTAATTTTATCTCAGCCTCATAATTCAATTTATCTATGTTTTCATCTAAAAAATAAAAGTTGAAGGGAAGATTTGGGATCAGTCGTTTCCATTGGTTTTCCACAAATTGGATCGTGTTGGCAATATTATCTTTCCGAATTTTGAGGGAGAGATTATTCCATTTGGGAACCCACATGCAGACGAAAACAGGTCCTATTTTTTCGTGCAAAGATTGCATATGAAAATCCTCGACGACGCCAATTACTTTTCCGGGCCTATCATTCCACTCAAACCGTTTGCCAATTGGCTTCTCCCAACCCAGTTGTTTGACCGCCGTTTCATTCAGGATATAGGCACTTGTGGTGTCGCGTCCAATGTCGCTTGAGAAATTTCGGCCGTCTTTAATTCCGATGTCAAAAAAGTTTAGAAAATTCTCATCAACAGCCAATATACTCATCTCCCAACCATCCGAATGGCCTCCTTCTGGGTAAACCACCCAGCGCTCTGCCGACCAGATATTGGGCAATGAATGAGAAGCCGTTGCCGCCAATATATCTGGATGTTTTAGAAATTCTTGGTGTATTGCACGGTAATTGCCCGCCAATGTGCGATCCGTCTGGTATAATTCCAGAACCATGACGTGATCTTTGTCGAAACCGAGGTCTTTATTCCTCATATAGTTCATTTGATTATAGACGGTTATCGTGCCGATGATACATATAACAGAAATTGAGGATTGAAAAATCACCAATCCCTTTCGGAATCGCGTGCTGTTTTTAGTGGAAACTAACTTGCCTCCTTTTAGAATATCCATAGGCTCAAAGGCAGATAAAACAAAAGCAGGATAAATTCCAGAAAACAGCCCGACCAATACCGTAATACCGGATAATCCGACCAATAGAGATCCGTTCTGAATATTTAGTGACAATGCCTTAAGTGTAAAGGCATTAAAGGCAGGCAGGAAAAGCTCAACCAAACTCAATGCCAACAAGAGGGCGAGTAATGACAGCAGAAAGGATTCTCCCAAAAATTGTACAATCAATATCCGCCGGTTAGCACCTACGACTTTACGCATACCTACTTCCATTGCCCTGGTGGTGGCGCGTGCAGTAGCGAGATTCACAAAATTGATACAGGCAAGGAGCAAGATAAAAAGGGCAAGTGTAGAGAGTAAGTAGATATACGAGATGTCACTATGCATGGTCATACCGTGATCTACGTTGGAATAGAGGTGGATGCGGTTGATCGGCTGAAGGTGATAGACATTGTGTGATTGGACTTCCTCCCCCATATAACGAAGTATAAAATCGCCCAATTTTTGTTCCAATTTGGCAGGTGGGTACCCTTCTTGTAGTAAAATAAAAGTTTCTATTGGCAGCCAACCACTCTCGCGTTGCCACCTTTCCCACACGATGCCAGCGAATTCTTTTTGTCTCCATTCCGATGATGCAGACGAAGCGAGAAAATCGAATTGAATTGTCGAATTTATTGGTATATTTTTCAGAACACCTGTGATTTTGTAATCCCCTCTAAAATATCGGTGTTCAACGGTGATTGTTTGGCCTATGGGATCTTCGTCAGGGAAAAATTTATTCGCCATTTCCTGGGTGAGAACAACGGTATAGGGGTCTATCAGGGCTGTCCCCGGGTCGCCTTTTACGAAAGGAAATGAGAAGATTTCAAAGATTTTAGAATCGGTCATCATAAATTTTTGTTGAAACCATTTCTCTTTATAGTTTATCCAGGTATCAATGTCCCAGGTACGGACAGCACTTTGTATTTCTGAAAAATCTTTCAGTAGAGACGGTGCAAGCGCGCCTGAAGTACCTGGCTGCGTGTGGGACTCTCCGCTATTGGCTTCCCTTTCTCTCAGCACCCGGTAAATGCGATTGCTTTTTTCGTGGAACTGGTCGTACCCTATTTCATCCTGTATATATAGAAAAGCCAAAATACAGCATGCTATCCCAATAGCCAAACCACTGATATTCAGGAATGAAAACATCTTGAACTTAAACAGGTTTCGAACTGCAACTTTTAGATAGTTCTCAAACATTGCGAATGTCTCCTTAATGCTGTATATCAACTACCTTTTCTTGATCAGAAACGGTGTGTCACACTATTGAATTTTCACCATTGTTCGATTCTCTCGGCAAAAAACCTCCGACCTGCATACGCCACAAATGGAAATAGTGACTTTTCTGTTCCAAAAGTTTTGCGTGTGTACCATCCTCAACAATCTGTCCATCTTTGAACACCAGAATGCGGTCCATTGTGGCAAGCGTTGATAGGCGGTGGGCGATCGCAATGGTTGTCCGGTCTCTCATGAGGTCTTCCAGGCTTTTCTGAATGTATTTTTCAGTAATTGAATCAAGAGCCGATGTCGCCTCATCCAGGATGAGAATAGGCGCGTTTTTCAATATGGCTCTTGAAATGGCAATTCTCTGACGCTGCCCGCCTGAAAGTTTAATGCCGCGTTCACCAACCAGTGCCTGATAGCCGTCTTCAATCTGCTCGATAAATTCGTGGCAGTGCCCCTTTTGAGAAGCCGCGAGCACTTCTTCATCTGTCGCATCCAATCGACCATAGCGTATGTTCTCCATCAATGTGCGGTGAAATAAACCGGGATCTTGCGGTATCATCGCTATTTGCTCGTGGAGAGACTCTCGCTTGACCTGGCTGATATCTTGTCCATCAATCAGAATACGTCCGTTTTGCACATTGAAGAAACGAAGAATCAAATTGACAAATGTGGTTTTGCCGACGCCAGAAGATCCAACCAAACCGACTCTCTGCCCTCCCTGAATTTCTATTGTTTTATTTTGAAAAATATCACGGCCCGGAACGTAGTGGAAGCTGACTTGATCGAAAACAATCGCGCCATCTGAAATGTTCAGCCGTTTGGCTCTGGGAGCATCTACAATCTCGTGAGGAATTGTTACGATAGCAATGGCCTGTCTGCAAATCCCCAGTTCTTGCGAAAATCCTACAAGTGAGTCGGCCAATCTCCATACTTCCCATACAATCGTCATTGCGAGTGTAAGGACAAACGTAAAATCTCCAATGGTGATCAGCCCCTGGGAATAGTAATAGATGAGGCAGAAGAGCCAACCCCCGACCAGCAAAGTAATTGAAAATCCCTGTAGATATTTGATCTTGAACAGGTACCACCTCAGTCGTCGGTCTTTTTCCATTGCATCATTTAAGTATCCATGTAGATACTCCTTTTCATACTTGTTGCGTGCGAAGAGATGTATATTGATGACATTGGTAAGACTGTCCACAATTTTCCCCATTACAATGCTGCGCGACTCGGATGCAATGGTTGAATACTGGTGTGATCTCTTTGAGAGAAATACAGTACCGGATAGGAACAGGGCGGCCCAAAGAAAAAAAGCGAGTGCGAAAAATGGATGAATAAAGAAAAGCAGGATGGATGCAATAATCAGTGCAGTGAAGTGAGAAAAAAATGTCTCCATTCTCTCCACTATCGTTCCTGCTCCCCTTGCCATGTCCATAACCTTGTTTGAAAGGTTTCCTGCAAATTGGTTCTGAAAATACCGGTACGAATGCCGCTCCAGGTAATCGAACATGCTGGCAGAGATATCCCTTTCTAAATTGGGTATTAGGCGCAACTTTATAAAATCCATCATTCTATAGTTAAAATTGTTCGCTTCCAATAACACCACATAGAAAATTGCCGGTAAAACGACCAGATTAAATAAATTTTCCGCCGTTTCACCATAAGCCACAATGCCGTCAACGAGCAATTTGATCAAATAGGGTTTGAAGGACATTTCCAATGCCCAAAAGACGCCCGTACCAACTAATCCCAAAACGCCCAGTCTAAAAAGCGGGTAGAGATGATGGCGGTTTTTGCATTTCTATTTCCTTATAGGCAACCACAGTAGTCTCAGGATTACCTATAAAGCAAAAACTGTGCCGGAAAAGTCAAATATTTATATAACAACAGGTTATGAAAAATCACCCGAAATTGACGTCTTATAAAGTGTCCGATTTTGATACAGTGGTGTCCGAAAATGAACACTGAGGAGCATTCAAAAGTTGTGGCTGGGTATAGAAATTACAGGGTTAAATGCTTATCCCAAGGAGTTGGCAATCATACGCCATCGCAATTTCGCAAAAAAATAAGACCGGATCGTCCGGTCCTTTTAAAATTTACTATATCGAGGTGCAAACCGACACTTTCAGCATTCTATGAGTGTCTTTATTGTAGATACTACTGATACATATAGGGAGTTGATCATGCTAAAGAATTATCTGGTAGTTGCACTTCGCCATCTTTGGAGACAAAAAGTCTATTCTTGCATTTGCATTTTGACCTTTCGGTACATTCACAACGAGTGGACATACGATATATTTCACGAGAATCGGGATCGAATTTATCGTATCTATGAGGTTAGAAAGAACCCTAATGGAGGGATAAGAAATTCTGCACGCGTTCCAACGCCCTTGGCTTCTGCATTAAAGCGCGATTTTCCTGAAATAGACAAAGTCGTGAGATTTAGAGAGGAAAAAAGTGTTGTAAAATATAAAGAGAAAATGTTTGTCGAAAATATGCTCTTTGCAGGTCCTGATGTTTTTGAAGTTTTTTCATTTTCCCTTTTGAATGGAGACAAAACAGCCCTCCATAATAGAGCATCAATAGTAATTAGCCAAAGGATGGCTCATAAGTATTTTGATCGTGAAAATCCGATTGATAAGACGCTCGCTGTGAGGATAAACGCAGATTATATCGATTTTGTGGTAAAAGGTGTTGTATCGGAGATACCTGAAAATTCGAGCTTAAAATTTGATTTTCTTTTGCCATTTGAAATGCAGCCAAATTATGAGAGGTATGCTGACCTGTGGGGAAGTTCCAGAGTCATATCATACGTACTGCTATTGGAAAATGTCGATCCTTTGCAACTCATTCCAAAATTTCCCGAGTTTATACTAAAATACTATCAATCAACCATTCAAAAATACCAGGAATACGATGCGCTGGCTTTAAGCGATGATGCGCTTCAATTGGATTTGCAACCTCTTTACGATGTTCACTTGAATTCAGACGTCCTCGGCGGATTATTGCCAACAGGAGACAGAATATTCTCATTTGTAGTTCTCGGAATCGCTCTCGGTGTTCTATTGGTTGCCTGTATCAATTTTGCCAATATTTCTATGGCTTTAGCCTCTACTCGTATTAAAGAGATAGGTGTGCGTAAGGTTATGGGAGCAGAGAGATTGCAACTTATGCAACAATTTTGGGGAGAGGCATTGTTATTAAGTCTTATAGGGCTATTTGTCGGAATTGCATTCTCGGAACTTGCCCTGCCACTGTTTAACAGTGTCACCAATAAAGAGCTGGTCCTGGACTATGGCAGTGAAGTGATGGCTTATCTTGTTGTTCTATCTATTCTTATTGGCATAATTGCTGGCAGTTATCCTTCGATCGTTTTGTCTGGCTATTCTCCAATTCACACGCTCAAAGGAAGTTTGAAATCTGGCGGCTCTAATTTTTTTCGTAAAGCTCTGATAACTATCCAATTTTCAGTATCAATTTTTTTTATCATTTTTGCGATTGTCACCTTTAAACAGATAGATTATTTGAAAACAAAAGATCGGGGTTTTCAAGACGAACAAGTCGTGGTCATTGATGCATCCCAACCGGATAAGGAGCAAAGGTTAGATGTTTATACGGTTTATAAATCTGAGTTGTCCCGTTATCCCAGTGTTCTGGGTATTACGGCATCTTTTGTCCACTTTGGGGGATTAATTTGGACGACGAATGTTAAGTGCAAGGGTTCTGTAATTGCGGTTCAATTTTTCGATGTTGCTCCCAATTTTATTGAAACGCTTGGGATAGAATTAAGTGAAGGAAGGGGATTTATCCGGGATTCGGATTTGCATGGCAGTATTATTGTAAACGAGGCATTGGTTAGAGAGTTTGGATGGACATCGCCTATAGGCAAAATGCTTCCAGAATTTAGAAATAGACAAATTGTGGGGGTTGTCAGAGACTTTCATTCCCGATCTCTGCACCATCAGATTGAGCCTGCTGTGTTCGAGTTGGGACGTCCCGACCAATACCAATATATTTATGTGCGGATAAGTCCTGTAGAAATTCAACATACTTTGAATCTACTGAAAAAAAAGTGGACAGATCTGAATCCGTATATCCCGTTTCAATTCTCTTTTCTTGACCAGGATCTGGATAGCCAATATCGAGCGGAAGAACGCTGGGGGAGGATAAGTAGATCAGGTTCTATATTTTCAATATTTATTGCCTGTATTGGAATTTTTAGCCTTGCTGCTTTAGCTATGAACAAACGGATAAAAGAGATAGGAATCCGCAGGGTTCTTGGAGCATCCATTTCGGACATTGTTTTTTTATTTTTTAGAGGGTATGTAAAGTTGATTGTGGTGGCTAATCTCTGTGTATGGCCAATTGCCTATTATGCCGTAGGACAATGGTTAAACGATTTTGCATACCATATATCTTTTCCAATTTGGGCGTTCGCTGTTAGTGGATTCCTGACATTTTGTGTTACCCTTTTAACGGTGAGCTATCACGTTTTGAAAGCCGCGCGTTCGAACCCTGTGGATGCGCTTCGGTACGAATAAAACAAAACAACTAAAGTAGTTACCTCGTTTTGTTGACAAGTCCTTGACAAGTCCTTAGTGCCACGGCCACGCAATATGAGACCAGTTCCCACAACTGGCCGCTGGTTGCCCGCCCAGTGTGAACGCAGTCTGGCTGGCAGCCTGACGCGGCTTGTGAGTTGCTTTTGTTCCAGTTCCTTTTTCATCGAAATAAAATATTCGTTAAAGCCCATTTAATCATTCATGCCGCAAGGTTTCTATTGGATTTGCCTGGGCTGTTTTGATGACCTTATACGCTACTGTTATTGTTGT
>JAGWBW010000207.1 GCA_021295695.1 Candidatus Latescibacterota bacterium | reverse complement strand
TAAAGAGAGATGTTTTGAAATGCGAAGAATACAGTCACCGGTTCATCGCACCGGCCCATTCTATGCCGTTCTCCCAATATCGGGAGGGCGGTATTTTTTTATCCAGGATGCTGTCCGTGAAATCGAGATACGAAAGCGAGCGATACAAACGTTTATCGCGTACTGTGGGGAATCAGTTCGATTTTGAGCCGACAGCCGACAGCTTCGGCAAATTTTTGCAGCGTATGAACAGATGGCGAATGATTGCTATTCGCAGACTCTAAGCGGGTGATTGCCGTTGCTTTGGTGCCCATCCTCTCGGCGACCTGCTCCTGGGTCAGTCAGCGCGTTTCCTGGCCTCTAACAGCTTGTCGAGCAATTCAAACTCGGGTTTTTGAGCTTCATACTCTGCCCTGGTTTCAGGGTCTGCGAGAGCCTTCATTTTTAATTCTTTGTGTGTCATCATTGTTTGATTTCCCTCATTCTTTGGATGGCAATTTATATACATATCAAATATGTTAGTTTTTGTCAAAGCGAAATTTGAACAGGTGTGCAGAACTGGCCTTTATATGTTTGAAATGTGAAGAATACAAGCGTCGCACATCACACCAGCCCATTATATGCCGCTCTCCCAATATCGGGAGGGCGGTATTTTTTTGCGGGAAAAGATCAATCCTAAAAGAAGCCGCCATCTTTCGATGTAAATATTTTATTGATTACTAAATATAAAATATGAAATAAAAATACATCAAAAATATATTGACATCTACCATTGTCTTTAGTATCTTGTTTTGACACGTACTCACATATTTCTCACTTACTTGCAGATAGGAGAAATCGTTATGAAAAAACAGATCATTCAAGTTTTTAGGAATCTGGATCGGGTGTCACAGACAGACAAACAGTCGGTGCGTACCACATTCAAATTGAGCAATAGTAGTAACAATGCAATGGATTGGCTAATCAAGAAAAATAATCTTAAACCCAAAGAAATTTTCGATCTCATGTGTTCTAACGAGAGTTTCGTCGATGTTGCAATTAAAACCGCTAAAGAAAATCCAGAAGTCATTTCTACAGAGCAGACGAGAAAAACATTTGTCATTAGTAAAGGAGTTTTGCGTTTGCTCAACAGATATTCTAAAGAACATGAACTATCTCGAGATGTGATTGTTGAAAACCTTATCTCACTTTTCAAAATGTTATTAGGGATGCAGGCTGAAGCAGAAAAGCTAAAAGAAGAAAAAGCACTGAAAATTGTGTCAGATTTTTGGTCAAAGGCTGAGTCAGTTGAAGACCAACTGAAAGACCTCTTAGGTGATGAAAGCCCAATAGTCGTTAGATTCGGGTATGTATGCGTCATCCTTATGAATCTTGAAATGGCAATAAAATCTAAGTTGTCCGATGATGTGCCCATTGATCCCGATTTTTAGTCAACACTATTAAATCGCCTCGACAAAATATCTAACAAGCGGTTTTGGTAATTACTATAAGAAGCAGCAACTACCTTTCAAACGAAGAAGGAGACGACCAATGACCAATCTCATTTACACCCGCCATGCCAAGACTCGTATGCAGCAGCGAGGCATTCGCAAAGCAGATATCCCGATCATTCTCGCGTGTGGAACGCAGGTTGACGACGAGACCTATTTTATGAGCAACCGGGATGCCACCCGCGAGATCGAGACCCGAAAGCGAGAGATACAAACGTTGAGCCGCCTTGCAAATCGCAAGGTCGTGATACGCAACGGGCGCGTCATCACCGCCTATCCCTCAAACCCCGCAGATCAGAAACGCACACTGCGCCGCGGCCGGCAGAAGGGGCTGGTAAAATGACAACAAGATCTCGCAGCAGTTCGATAAAAAAATCAGAAAGGAGTCAGATATGAAAAAAATAACTCAGGACGAGTTGATCCCCTACATTGTAAAAGTCTTATACGAATATGGTGGACGCGCTACAAAGAGCCAGGTTGAAAATAAAATCTACGAATTGCTCGCAAGCATCTTTCAACACAAATGGTACCACGCCCCAGTTTCTCATGGCATTCCAAGGTGGCAACATGACATTGCTTGGGCAAAAGAAAGAGCAAGGCAACAGCATGATTTTGTTAAAAGTTCTGGACGTGGTATTTGGAAATTAACGGAGGGGGGTAAAAGATATTATTCCTCTCCAGCATATATTGATGGTATTCGAAAAATTCAACTGAGAATCTACGGTAGGGGCTGTGATGCAACCTGAGTGATAAGGAGTACAAAACGATGAAAAAATCAGTTCTTTGTTTCCCATCTTCAAGTGTGTTGAGTGCGTGCGTATTCGCGTTACTCTGCCTCTCATCTATCGGACATGCTTCTTCTCTGCCATCGACTGGTGTGCATTTCTGCCTGCCTCTCGATCTTGGAGACACTCAGGCACGCGATAGCATCTATGCCGCCACAAAGCACGCGCTTAATTTGAATGTTGGCGAACCCCGTACCGTGCGGATGATCTACTTTTTGCCAAATGACCGCCCGTTTCGCCAGGAAGTGGTTGATTCGATGAAAGTTGCAATTCGCCAGATTCAGACCTTTTATGCCGAACAGATGCAGGCGCACGGGTATGGAAATAAAACGTTTCGCTTTGAAACCGATGCACAGGGTGAACCGGTAGTTCATCGCGTGGACGGTCAACACCCCGTTAATCACTATCTTGTCAATATATATCTTCCGGTGCTTGACGAGATTGAACAGGTGTTTGATCGTGATGCGAACATTTACTTCACAGTCATTGACATTGGTATAGGTACGCTTAATATGCAAGGCGTGGGAGGGATAGGAGACAGGCGAGGAAAAAGTGGCGGATTCGCGGTGGTTAGTACTGGCTTTACTGACGGATTTAGCTTCCACACAGCGGCACATGAACTCGGACATGCCTTTGGATTGAATCACGATTTCAGAGATGGGAATTACATCATGTCGTATGGCCCAAGCGTAGAGGATCAGTTATCAGCCTGCAATGCCGAATTTTTGGCGGTACATCCCTACTTCAATCTCGATATTCCAATTTCAGGAGAATCGGAAAGCGGTTTCAGTGAGCTTAGAGAAGGGGTAACGGGAGGCCCCTTTGAACTTATGTCAACACTTGAATATCCAGCAGGTTCAAAGCGCGTTCCTATCCAACTCAAAATCAGCGATTCGGATGGACTTCATCAAGTGCTCTTATTCGTTAAAACAAGAGAACTTCACTTTGCGGCTGGAGGTCTTGAAGTGAAGGCATGTCGTGGATTTGAAGGCGAACAAGTTGCCATCGTTGAATTTGAATATGACGGCGTTATTCCATCTAATGGCGGCACAAGCCTTTCCGACCCCATTAGACATCCAATTTATGTCTTGGCTATTGATACTGATGGAAATGTTCGTGGTACATTTTTTACACTAATAGAAATTTCATCACAACTTATTGCCATACTAAATACAGATCGTATTTCATCTGTTGCGTTCTCACCTGATGGGACAAAGATTGCTTCTGCATCAAGTGGTAGTATAGTCAATTTGTGGGATGTGGCAACGCGAACAAATATTGCCACGCTGCAGGGTAGTTGGTCTGTTGCGTTTTCACCTGATGGGACAATACTTGCTTCAGGGACAAAGATGTGGGACGTGGCAACAAGAGAACATATCGCCACACTCGGCGAGCAGCATCGCAGTCGTGCTATTGCGTTTTCACCTGATGGGACAATGCTTGCATCCGGAGCATCCGGATCAGATGATAACACAATCGAGTTGTGGGATGTAAGGACGAAACAACATATCACCACCCTCGGCAGGCATAGAGGTTGGGTACATTCTCTTACATTTTCGCCCAATAGTAGAATACTTGCTTCCGGAGGGTCTGGAGATGGCGCAATTAAATTGTGGGATGTGGCGACGCAAACAAATATCGCCACCCTATCAGATGCGAGGATAAGCATATCTGATATCCAATCTCTTGCGTTTTCGCCCGATGGTACGATTCTCGCTTCCGGCTCCGGCTCTGGACGAATAGAACACTTGCTCAATCTTTGGGACGTGGTGACGAAACAACATATCGCCACACTCGGCGGGCGTACGAGTTGGGGGAGCTTGTCTGTTGCATTTTCGCCTGACAGCACAACCCTCGCTTCAGGGGCAGGGGATGGCGCAATCAATCTTTGGGATGTGGCGACGAAACAACATATCGTCACACTTGCGGGGCATACGACAAGCGTCCGGTCTGTTGCATTTTCACCGGATGGTCACATCCTGGCCAGTGGAAGTGAGGACGCCACAATTCGTTTGTGGGATGTATCTGATTTATTACAGGACATCTTTTCACTTTCTCTGG
>JAGWBW010000206.1 GCA_021295695.1 Candidatus Latescibacterota bacterium | reverse complement strand
AGAGGTAGCAGAGGAGGCGGAGAAGTATCCGAAGCCAGTGCTGTGGAAGCGGATTGATATTGGCGAGTTCTGGCCGTGTGAGGTTCGATACGGCGATTTTAGAGGGGCGGGGCAAAAGGAAATTGTGTTGCAGAAGGAGACGGATGAAGGCGTGCGCGTCGTGTGCTTAAATTTTGACGGGGAAGTGCAATACGATCAGACTTTTCCCGCTGCAAAAGGGCTGCAAAGATCTGTGGTACACGATCTGGATGGAGATGGGGTGGAAGACTTTATCGGTATTGAGGATGATCGGTTAAAGTTGGTGAGCGGAAAATCGGGGGAGGTGACGGCGGAAACAGAATTGCCGCGGACGGGACCGTATCGGGGATATAGAAATGCGAGCATGGGAGACTTTTTACATTCGCTCAAGGTGATCTGGCCGTGCAAAATTAGAAAGACGGAGAAGGCGCAGGATTTGATTTTGCGAGATGGTGACGGTGCGGGCACCGGGTATTCGATCTGGGCATTTGACGAAAATTTGAACTTGCGCTGGCGGCAAGACGCGCACAATGCGTGGTACGGGATGTATATCTGGTTTTACGATGTGGATGGAGATGGCCGGGATGAAATTTTGCCCGGTTACGATCTTTACGATGGGGATGGAAATCATCTCTGGACAATGGAAGGCGCGGAGTACATTGAGGACTCTGGGGGTGCAGGACATATCGATCACGCTTCCTTTGGGGAATTGGATGGGGATGAGAGCAATGGGCCAGAGATCGGGATTGCGGGGAGCGATCCGGGATTTTTCCTGGTGGATGCGCGGGATGGCACACTGTTGCGGCATCACCGCTATGGGCATGTGCAGGGGATTTACGCGGGGAATTTTAGACCAGATTTGCCGGGGTTGGAGATGTGGATGGGCGACCGATGGGGAACTTATGGGGTCATGAATCTGGTGAGTGGTCAAGGTGATCCGCTATCGCGGATGGAGCCGGATAACACGAGCCAGGGTGGACCGGCTGTGAACTGGGTAGGCGATGGACACGAGTTGCTATTTGTCAGTACCAGTGCGGAATCCTTCGGGTTTTACGATGCACAGTGCCGCAAGGTGATCAAACCCGTGTGCGAGGGCGTGCCATTCGATTGGGCGGGCGGGGTCGTGGAAGATGTGGTAGGAGATTCTCGGGATGAGATTACGTATGTACACGATGGCGCAATTTATATTGTGACGCAGGACGCGCCTTATAAGGGCGATAAGATCTACGCGCCTGCGCGGCAGATGGATATTTCGATACCGGGATGGAAGGAGCACGATGCTTGATATTCGTCGCATGATCGGGTTGTTAGTGGTGTTGGGTTTGGGATGTGGAGAAGAGGATATGGCTATGCCATCCGCGGATTATGTGTCTGCATTCTATACGGGTGTATTCGCGCTGGAGGTAGGTGCTTTTGATAGAGCGGATGCCAGTTTGAGTCGTGCGATTACATTGGAACCCGAGGAGCCAGCTGCGTGGGCAAATCGCGGGGTGTTGCGGTTGCGGAGCGGGGATTACGATGGGGCTGCAAAAGACTTGAAGACAGCGCGTTCACTGATGCCCGAAAGCGGCGCTATTGCGATGTTACAGGGGCTGGTCGAGCGCAGTAGAGGACAATCCGACGCTGCTATCGAGTTTTTCGGACAAGCGGCAGAACAAGGACTTGTGAAGGCGCAATATGCGCGGATGAAAGAGGTCGAGCGGTGGGGTGGAGCAGGTAGCGAGCAGGAGGTCTGGGTACAGTTGGAAGCTCTGATTAAACAGGTGCCGCACAATCCCGTGCTGTGGCTCGAGCGGGCGAGGCAAGCGGGCAAACGGGGTGATGAGGAGGCGTTGCGCGCATCAGTGGAAAAGTTGGGTGAGTGGGCAGAAGGCTGGCCAGATGAGGCACGGAGGCAGTTGCGCCGGTTGCAGAGCGAGGCGGAAGGGGGGAGAGCTTTGCACGCGATGTTTTTGCACAATGTGTTGTTGCGCGATCATAAGTATCGGCACGCGCTGGATGCGCTGATTGTGCCGGCTGAACGCCTGGGAGATCCCGTGGTTGAATTTTTGAAGCTCCATTCACCCCAGGCTATGCCGTCGCCTGCGGATTTGGATATGTATTTTGAATCCGAATCCGTTGCGGGTTTGGGGGGAAGTGATTGGCAGACGCTCAAGCCTTTCTGGTCAAAAGAAGAGGTAGAGGTGGTTGCTGCAAGTGCTTCTCAAGTGCGGGGGACGGAGGGGATTGCGCTCGATTTTTCCGGTGTGTCGGAAATAAATGGGATGCTGGCAGTTGATTGGAATAACGATTTTGCGTTAGATCTGGTGCTGGTGGGGGCAGATGGTTTTCAATTGTTGCAGCGCACTGAGGATGGCGGGGTTGAGGATGTGACTGATTCCATCGGGTTGGACAAAGAGGAGATGGCTTATTCTGGTGTATGGGGTGCAGATATAGAGATGGACGGGGATGTCGATTTCGTGTTGGGACGTTCTACTGGTCCGCCTCTCGTGTTGCAAAATAATGGGGATGGTTCGTTTGTGGCGCGAGAACTTTTCGATAATGTAGATGGATTGAGAGGTTTTGTCTGGGCTGATGGGGATGAGGATGGCGACCCCGATGCGGCGATGCTGGACCGAGAAGGGCAATTGATTGAGGCGGTTAATGATCGGGCAAGTGTATTTACGCTGGGGGCGAAAAAGGCGGTGAATGGGATTGCCATAGCAGCGGGAGATCTGGATCGAGACGGGCGCTTAGAGCGCGTGGTTGTAGATCGAGATGGCGCTGTGATGGCGGTATCGCAAGGAGGGATTCGCGAGCTAATCCAGGGTGATTCACCTGTTGATCCAGCCGCGCTTCTCATAGCGGATCTGGATAATAATGGCGCATTGGATCTGGTGTTTGGTAAGCGCGCCCATCTGGCGTCAGAAACGGCTTATCATTCTCTGGATCTGAAAGCTCAAGTGACTGGTGTGGCGGATTTGACGGGCGATGGTCGGCTCGATTTATTGGGTGTTTCGGATGCGGGTGAGGCGTTGCAATTGGTGAATCGGGGCGATTTGGCGTATCACTGGCAGGCGATTCGTCCTGTGGGCGGTAAGTCTCTTGGCGACGGGCGGATTAATGCATTGGGTTTGGGTGCCGAGGTGGAACTGCGTTCTGGCGCGTTCTATCAGAAGCAAGTGGTGACGGATCCGGTGGTACATTTTGGGTTGGGGACTTATACGGGGGCAGATCTCGTGCGGATTGTGTGGCCTAATGGGATGCCTCAGGTAGAGTTTGATCTGAAGGTAGATCAGGAGGTGCGTGCTGTACAGCGGTTGAAAGGGTCGTGCCCCTGGGTTTTTGCGTACAATGGGTCAGAGATGGCGTTTGTAACGGATTTTCTGTGGCGGTCGCCTCTGGGCATGCGAATCAATTCCCAGGTGGTTGTGGGTATTGATCAGACGGAAGATTGGGTGAAGATCAAAGGCGATCAGCTATTTGCTCAAAATGGGGTGTACGATATCCGGATTACAGGTGAACTGTGGGAGACGCATTTTGTCGATTGGGTGTCTCTCGTTGCAGTTGATCATCCCGTGGGGACGTCGATTTTTGTGGATGAACGTTTTGCCCGGGTTGCGCCATCGCTTGCGATTTATGCGACTACGCAGCCTCAATCTTTTGTTGTTGTGCAAGATGATCGAGGACGCGATGTGACCGATAGGGTGCAGGTGCGAGATGGACAGTATGTGGATACTTTTGGGCGGGGTATCTATCAAGGGGTGACGCGAGAACACTATGTGGAGGTGGCGGTGGGAGATGAGGTGCCCAGGGAAGGTCCTTTATGGCTGGTCGGTCAGGGATGGATTCATCCGACGGATAGTTCGATCAATGTGGCAATGGGACAGGGAAGCCATCCGCCACCCCAGGGCCTTTCTCTGCATGTATTTGACGGGTCTGATTGGCGCGTTGCGCATCCAGATCTGGGTTTTCCTGCTGGAAAACGCAAGACGGTGTTGATCGATTTGAGCGGCGTTTTTCCGCGCGATGTTCCCCGGAAATTTAGATTGCAGACCAATTTGGAGATTTATTGGGATCGTTTGGCGTGGGCCGTGCCGCTGGAAGACAGTGTGATGACGGTTCAATCTGTGCCTTTGGCACGTGCGCGGTTGTATTATCGCGGGTTTTCCCAGGTGGCGGAAGCAGATACGAGTTCACCCGAGGTGCCAGATTATCACGCGCTTAGTGGAACTTCTCAACTGTGGCGAGATCTCGTGGGATATTACACGCGATATGGAGATGTGAAGCCATTGCTGGCACAGGTCGATGACCGATATGTG
>JAGWBW010000205.1:4345-6386 GCA_021295695.1 Candidatus Latescibacterota bacterium | reverse complement strand
TTTGGGCTGTCTCGCAGGCACGCTTTAATGGACTCGCAATAATTCTGTCAAATTTGATCTCTCTCGCCTTCAGTTCCTTTGCTCGGACTTCAGCTTGTTCACGACCCACGTCTGTAAGAGGTGCATCATATCGGCCCTCAATGACATTCTCATCATCTGCTCGAGAGCGTCCGTGACGCATGAACGTAATCTTGATATCACTATTCATAAAATAACTCCATCATCAATTAGAAGAGGGAGAAACTTCACCTTGTCGGTGTAAAGATTCATCCACGAGCTCTCGTAGATTATCTCCCGAGATAATATGTCAGTGTTTCCTATAGCCGACGAGTTGAGTAAGTTTTTTTCTATTTGCTTCAAAATTCTTCTTATTAACATTCACGTATGTTGCACCAAATAACCAACACACTTCAAACCATAGAAGCTCAGCAACATCCCTGCCAAACGCCTGACAAAAAATAGTCTTAAGTTCCGGTTTTTGGTGTAACCAACCCACGCACAGAATTTCACCGAGTGGATCATTTTTTAAACACGCAAATTCCCAATCTATGGCTGCATATATAACACCATTTTTATGAAGAAAATTCTGTGGGTTTGGATCCCCGTGACAAAAGGTTAGAGAACGAGCACCTGGAAGCCGTTCACTCAGCCAGGAGAGCGAATATTTTACCAATGGATCATTTCTAAATGTGCGAGAGTTCTCATCTAACCAGGCAAGATCGCTACACATTGTGCGGACAGGGAGAATAGATTCGAGGCTATCGGATTCCATGTAGTCGATAGTAAAAATATATGCAATCAACTCTGCCAGTTGCGAAACCAATTGATCGCTATAGGAAGGATGGAATGTCCACCTTAGATGCTTGCCCGGCAGACATTCCATCAGAAAACTGGGGACACCAAAAGTTTCTCCATGATCAAATCCCCAAACTTGAGGTGTGCGAAGCCTTAGATTTAGTTTATGTAGTTCCTGTAGAATCAAGTATTCTCGGTGAAGATTATACAGATCATAGCTTTTTCGCCATTGGGGGATATGTTCGGGTTCGCATCGTAGAACGAAATCAATATTTTCATCATCCGTTTTTGCATAGATATAGTAATTGCGATTCTCTATGCCACCTACCGTAGGTTGGGGCGGTCTTCTGAGACCTATGATTTCTTTGCCAACTGCAATAGGCAAATATTCAGTGAGGTTTGATCGGTTTTCCTCAAATGTTGGATTCAGAAACTTCATTCGTCTCGAAGGGCATCCGTTACTTGCCCCTCCCTCTCAGCTCGAAAGTTTATAGATTTGCCATCTTTAACGGTGAAAGTCACCGTGTAATACGGATCGTTAGAAAAAACGAAGGTGTGATTTCCTATGGCTCGAAGTGGACGACCACTTACTCTGAGTGTACCTTCTGCAACTGATACTGGGAATGGTACGGGTGCCATAGTTGATCCCCACTTGTAAGTTCCCGTATAGATTTCGAGGTCATCTTCTGACACATGGATTTCATCAATTACGATTTCAGGAATCCCCAACATCAGGCGTGAAACTTGACTCTCAAGTTGTGCCTGTGGCGCAGAGTTGAGATTGCACAATACAGTGACTGTAAAACCATCATCGGGGTAAGCAGATAATTGGGCACGAAATCCGTTTATGGTTCCGCCATGATCAATTTTGCGATGCCCATTGAGATTGCTCATAAAAAAACCATACCCGTATGTAGTATGTTTCCCGTGTTTAATCTCGTTTAGTGCAGTCTGCCATTTCAGCATGTCTAATACACTGGAACCCAATGAGCCGCCAGAGAATGGGTTATCCATGCCAAGGGCGCGCGCCAGAACAAATCCATTATCCTTATGGTCATAACCTGTTGCAATATTCTTGACGTTTTTGATTTTCCCCAAATAGTAGGTGTCAAACTTTTCCAGAGGTTGCCATACGTTCGTTTTAAGAAAGTCAGCATACCTCATACCAGATACATTTTCGATAATCAAGCCCAGTAGGTAATACCCCGAGTTATTGTACTGGAAATTTTCACCTGGTGAAAATTCA
>JAGWBW010000205.1:0-4327 GCA_021295695.1 Candidatus Latescibacterota bacterium | reverse complement strand
AAAATTTCTCGATATCTGTATAGCTTTTGATGCCCGATGTATGGTTGAGAAGCTGATCAATCGTGACTTTATGATCTCTTTGGGGATAATTGGGCAGATAGTCCAACATAATATCATTCAAGTTCACCTTGCCCTGTTCAACAAGAACCATGATGGCGAGGGCCGTAAATTGTTTCGTGATTGAGCCAATTCGGTAAACAGTATGTTCAGTAGCCTCTACTTTTTTATTTAAATCTGCATAGCCATATCCCCGCGCAAGAATGACCTCATTGTTCCGCATAACACCCCCTGATGCCCCCACCAATTGGATCTCATTTATCGCATTTTCTATAATCGCATCAATCTGATCTTGAATGGTCGCGTCTGGCATGAATTCTCCATATATGATTCAACGATGTTTTTTGGGAGGAGTTGGGATATTGTAGGCGTGAAGTTCCACAATATGGAAAACAAGCTCCTTATTTTTCCTAACAGCCTTAAATCATCAACATTTAGATCTTCATAAAATCGCTAAAATTGATCTGCTTGGGGCTGCAATAGGTGAAATCGAAAAGTCGTTCAAACCCGATTTTTTGGTAAATTGGCTCGCCCATTGGTGACGCCTGAAGTGTTGCAATTTGAAAACCCGTCTCTAATGCATCCATCAATGGCACAATCGTTAAAGCAGTTCCAATTCCTCGGTTCCTAAATTCTGGCAAAACCATAACATTGTAGAGTCCAGCTACACCGGAAGAATAAAACATCATAGACCTGCCAACAACTTTTCCACTCAGCGATCCTGAATAGAGCCGCAAATTCGGTTCTGATAATAGCCTTTCGTAGAGGCTGAACTCAAAACCACTTCCCATTTGACACCATTGACTGAGTTTTTCGATAGCATCGACAACCTCGATAGATACATCTTCAGATTTATGAGAATCGAATTTGCATTCGCTCAGATCGGCAGCCATTGCAGGGCGAGAGAGAAACGGTTCAAAATCTTTCTCTATCAGCCTTTCCTCCAGATTATCGGGTTTACTACTCGCACTCAGTTTTATGACAGGTGGGACGACAAAATCTTTTATTGCGTCCATGACCTCGTCAAGTCTTTCATCTACCTGTTGTGGGTCAAAACAGGGAGAAAAAATAAAATTTGGCCACGAAGGTTTAGCTATAACCCAACTGACATCATCCTTTTCTACAAGAGTACGTCCACCTTTCTGTGCAAGAAATCTGTAGATATCGTATAGATTGTTTTCATTCGCAGACATCAAGTCAGAGGGTGATGTTGACTTCAAGATTGACCCTAACATAGAGTCTCCTAATTTTTTGAACTTTCAAAAAAGCGAAGGCGTTCTTCCATTGATAAATCTTTGGTCTGCAAATAATGCACTTGCCGAATGAAGTGTATTTCCTGCATCATCTCATCATTCGGAAATTCCTTCCGAACATCCTCCCAAATCTTATCCTGCTCTGCCTGCGTCACTTTCTCATAGATGACCTCCCGGGATAACCGGCGCGGCTTTCGCTGTCCGTGGCTATCTGTAGTCATTTCTTCCACTTTCGTTCATCAGAATAGTGCTACCGTGCAGTGAAAACCTGCACATCTTTGATCTGATCAAAATGCAACTTCCAGAACGTAGCTTGAATTCGTTTTCTATCGTAAGGTTCTGAAATCTCTTCATCAACCCAATCGAGGTCAAATATACGATTCCAACTATCTTCTATGCGTTGATGATATGCGCGAACTGGTAGAGGCTTCATCTCGAAAAAAGACAAATTGTGCTTAGATAACTCGGCCTCAAATACTTCTCTTTCGGTCACGGTTTGAGGCAGATACCAGTAATTGAGGACATAGTGCCATAGGTCAAAATCAGATAACAAAACTCCTTTGTCTGATTGCTCGAATTCGATCCTTACACCGCGTTGGCATTTGGGTAAATGACCACTGCTGCGTAAATCGGGTTTACGTCTTTCAATACCATCCCATTGATACCAGGCCCATAAAGGCAAAGACACAGTCTCAGATTTGGATTCTATTCGGTGCTTCATTTGCTTTGTCATCCACCTGTAAGCGTCGAGAAACAGATCCTCTGAATATCTCTGATCAGCGAAAAGCACTTGTTCCCGCTGCAAGATCTTCCAGGCAGTCATAGATTGAATCGTCCAAAGCGTCATAATTTTCGGAATGAGAGGTTTTTAGAGGTTTTTCCTTGACTCTTTGCTCGCTATAGAGTTTACATTTTTTAAATATATCATTAATATACTGTGATATATGGAGATCTACAATGCTAAGAATCGGTGATTTTCATGGAGAGAGCTATGGCTGGATTTACTTTGCATACACGCATACGCGCGAAAGCTGACGATAGCAAGGACACGTTTGACATCGCGACAAAAACAGTAGAATGGGATCCGGCACAGGCCGCTGTTATCATCTGTGATATGTGGGATACCCATCACTGCATTTCGACTGCCGAACGGGTCGCTGAAATGGCACCTCGCATGAATGAAGTCGTAGCAGGTATTCGAAAAGAAGGTGCTCTGATCGTACACGCTCCCAGCGGCTGTATGGGATTTTACGACAAGACACCTCAACGCAAACGCGCTCAGGATGCGCCTTTTGTAGAGGCTTCAGTTGAATTCAGATGGAATGGGTGGGAGCAATCCCGCGAGATTCGCCAACTCGAGGAATCACCATTACCGATTGGAATCACCAATCCAGGACCGTGCTCGTGCCATACCCCTGAGCCTTGTTGTAAAGAGAGTTATGCGTCCTGGGTTCGCCAGATCGAGACGATTGAAATTGCTGAGGAGGATGCGATCAGCGACGATGGGCAGGAAGTATATAATTTGCTTCAACAGCGTGGCGTCGAGAACGTACTCGTGATGGGTGTTGCTGTGAACATCTGTGTACTCGGTCGGCCATTTGGTATTCGTCAACTCGTCTATCTGGGTAAGAAACCATTGCTGTGTCGCGATCTGACCGACTCCCATCACTGTGATCACGGAGGTCATTTCCATGGCACGGATCTCACGCTCGAACACATCGGAAAGTACTGGTGTCCAACCGTTACAAGTGATCAGTTGGTAGGAGGCAAAGCATTCCGGTTTCGCGATAACAAGCGTGAGTAGTACGACTTTATATCGTCAGGCTTTCCAGACTTTTGCCCACATAGCCCAGCAGGGATTATCATCTGGTGGGAGATGAATAAGCCCCTCCATTTGCAATTGCTGATTCAACCCCCAAAGTCCCTCAATTCCGGCTATTAAAGAGTCTGGTTGATTCTCTATAAGCCAGTCGAATCCCAATTCCTCGAACCCAGGGAATAAAACGTTGTGGATCCCTTAGACTATCCAATGAGGCGTGTGCATATAGTAACGCCTCCTGAACTATATCCCGAGCATCATCCCAGTTTCTTGTCAAACGATAAGCTGTTTGAAGCAACAGAGAACCATACCTGTCAACCAACTCACTAAATGCTTGCCGATCACCTTGCACAGATTTTTGAATAAGAACCGTATCGTTATCAGATTGACTCATTTGACAGGCTTCCGAAATTCAATTCCAGGTGACGCTTTCATATATTAGAGGGCACGAATAAGATAGTGGTGTACAAAATTGTAAAGCCCACTACCATTTAGGGCAGTGGGCATTTGTAGCCTACCTTTCCAGATAAACGAGTGCGCCGATTGTGGCAAATGCAAAGGCCCCTCTACAAGTCCTCTCTTTTGATGGCGAAGAAAAATGGGTGAACTTCCTCCGGCGCATCAACACTTTTGGATCCACCTCCTACGGTACCTTCCTGTTCAATCTGAAATCCAGTCTCAATGAGAAACTTCTTGTAGGCAGAGGGACCAAAGTTGCTCCAGTACATGGTCCCGCCGAAGAAGTCATCTTCAGTATATCCAGGCCCATCGTCGTACCTTGCAACCGTAAACAGAAGAAGGCCGCCGGGGCGAAGCCATTGTGCAAATCTACAAAAAAGTTCCTGATGCTCTTGTCTGGGGATATGGAAGATGGCGTAAAAGCTGACGATTGCATCGAAGCTGCCTGCGGGAAACTCGGTCTCCATTACGTCGGAGATGATGAATTCGGCTGTGGGAACGTTTTTCTTTGCGAGAGCTATCATGTTGGAGGAGATGTCGATTCCAGTGAGGCTGAACGTTTCTGCAAGATGTCGTGCGACCGGGATACCAGCACCACATCCAATGTCAAGGACCTTTGAGCCGGGTATCAGATGCTTAGTTATCAAGACGAGTTCCGCTTCTGGCGTGGTACTCCTTTGTCCAGCGTAATCTCTCGCACACCGGTTATAGGCGGTCCTTACCAGTTCACGATAATTGG
>JAGWBW010000204.1:8959-16490 GCA_021295695.1 Candidatus Latescibacterota bacterium | reverse complement strand
GTATTTTTATTAATTTAGAATTCAGTTCAGGCGCAATCGGATCTTTAAGCAGCAGTCGAATTTATCCAGGCGGAAGTTATGAACTGGGCGTGGCCGGCACCGAAGGCTCAGTAAAAATCACCAGTGGAACAGGCACGGAACTCACACTCAACCGGGTGGGCAAAAAACCCGAACACATGACTTATGAGCGGAACAACGGCTTGCTGGAAGAAATGATTTATTTTTTAAATTGTATTCGCACGGGCGAACAACCGCAGTCCAACGGCCTCGATGGTCGGCGCACCATTGCGATTTCCCTCGCCGCGCATGAATCTGCCCGAACAGGTCAAAAAGTGAAAGTATAGCTCAAAAAAGGGATTCAAGGCTCAAAAGATGGCAAAGTTCGATACCATCATCTAAGTCTTCCCAATAAATAGCAAAACCGCCCGGTTCTATTGACCAGTTGGCACGTTGTTCATCGGTTGCCCTGTATAACCAATCTAACCAATGAATATTGTCCAACTGCAGACTCATTTCGCGCCCATCGCTTAATGCGATTTGTTGCAATAACTGTTTTTTTATCTGGAGAAGTAAGCATCCCAGGCTTCCTCTAACTGTTCTATGTTTTCTCGGGTAAGCTTCACAATTTGGTTCAATTCTGCGCGATGGTATCCCCGATTATACTCAACAGATACGGGTCGTAGCCAAATTTTCGCTACCTTTTCAGCACTGATAACATGCATATGTGGCGGTTCAAAACGATCTGAAGAATAGAAACGAAACTTGTATCCGTTGATGATGACTGTTGGCATGTGTTCAATCCTAAAAGCGATGAGTTATCTCAAAAATAGACTATTTACAGTAGTGAATCAACCCCTGATTGTCCGCGTTAAAAAATAAAAATAGAGAGGGCTGGTGGTTTTTATGACAAAATCCGAACAAGTACAGGCATTGACATTTGACTTATTTGGCACGATTTTGGATCTGGGTGGTAGTTTGACACCGTTTATCGACGACATGTTGCGAGAAAAAGGATCCGACACCACAGCAGAACAGTTCTGGCAGCAATGGCGTTATCGCCAGCGATTGGAGCAATTTCAAGACACAATCATGATGCTCGGACACGGGGGCTACCTGGAGACAGTACGACGGGCATTTGTATATGTGCTCGCCCTGAATAAAATTGAAATGTCAAAAGAGGAAGTACAGACATTCCTTGCATGCTGGCAGGAACTGTCACCCTTTCCCGAAGTCAGAGCAGGACTGGAGAAATTGGCCGCGCGTTACAAACTCGTCGGTCTGTCCAACGGCGACCCCGTCTTTCTCGATCACCTGGCAAAAAATCGGATCCAATGGGATTTTGACGACGTCATCTCAGTAACGACAATGGGCGCATTCAAACCGCATCCCGCCGTATATCGCCGCGCCGCGCAAATCCTGGGACTGGAAGTAGGCGAATGCATGATGGTATCTGCCAATTCATTTGATGTGGTAGGTGCCCGCGCCTGCGGTTTGCGAGGTGCTTATGTAAACCGCTATGACCTGCCCTACGAAGATTCGCCGTATCGCGCAGATGTAACCGTCGCCAATTTTACAGAATTGGCTGAAGCAATCGCATAAAAGGCCCAATATGGATAAAAACCTCAAAATCACCCTCGGCGTCGAAGAAGAATTCTTTCTCGTTGACCCCAACACCCGCGACCTGCTTGCCGACCCCGACCCGGGCATCCTCACCGTTTGCGAAAAGAACAGCGGACCGCACAAAGTAGTAACAGAATTTCTCCGCTCCCAAATAGAGGCCAATACCCGCGTCTGCACATCAATAGCCGAAGTCCGCACGGCACTGATAGAGACCCGTCGGATAGTTATTGAGGGTGCCGCACAATACGGTGCCGCAGTGATAGCTGCCTCTACTCATCCCTTCGCGTCGTGGTCTGCACAGACGCCCACGCCCAAAGAGCGTTATGAGGAATTTGCAGTCACTTACCAGGAATCCGTACGGCGTTTGCTCATCGGGGGCATGCATATCCACGCCAGCTTCGGCAACCAGGATGAACGCATCCGCGTCATGACCGCCCTACGCCGGTACCTGCCCCTCTTCCACGCGCTATCCACCTCGTCGCCGTTCAGCGGCGGAAACCTCACTGGTTTTAAGTCCTATCGCCTGAACATCTTCAGTGCCCTCCCGCGCACAGGCCTCCCCGGGCCCCTGTATTCTCTTGCCGAATACGAGCAACTCGTAGAAGACTACCAGCACCTGAACTTCATCGAAGACGGCAGCGAACTCTGGTGGGACATCCGCCCCGGCAAAGCTTATCCAACAGTGGAAATACGCATCTGCGACACCTGCTCGCACATTGAAGACGCAGTATGCATTGTCGCACTCTACGCATCCCTCATCCGCATGCTACTGCGACAGGCGCGAGCGGACACCCTACCTCCCGAGCCGCGCACCGAAATCATCGCCGAAAATCGCTGGCTTGCACAGCGCTACGGGGTATTTGCGTTCCTGGGTGATACACACGACGGCGGGCGCATGGACATCGACGATTACGCACGCGGACTAATTGAACAATTAGCCGAAGACGCCCGCGCACTCGGTTGCGAGAAAGAGTTGTACCGCGTATCCGAAATCATCCGCGACGGCAGCAGTGCGGACCGGCAGGTTGACCATTTTCGCATCCGCACCCTGGAAGGTGCCACTGATATAGAGGCATTGCGCGCCGTTGTCGATCTGCTGATCGCCGAAACCCAAGAGGGAATTGATAAAGTCTGAAATAGAGAGGTCTCATGCAAAAAAACAAACCAAATGTATTATTCATTCTCGCAGACGACCTGGGCTGGCGCGATACATCGTTATACGGCAGCACATTCTGCAAAACCCCAAATATCGACGCCCTTGCCGAGCGCGGCATGATGTTTACCAATGCGTACGCAGCCAATCCCCTGTGTTCGCCCACTCGCGCGAGCATCATGACGGGCTTGTGGCCCGCGCGCGTTGGCATTACAACGCCGGGATGCCATCTGGACCGCATTGTACTCGAATCCTCTTTAAGCGAAAAAGGCCCGCCGCACAACAAAGCCCTGGTCGCGCAAAGCGTCACCCGTTTGAACACGGAATACCAAACCCTATCATCGGTATTTCGCGATGCCGGATATAAAACCGCACACATCGGGAAATGGCACCTGGGCGCAGAACCTTATCGACATCCCACACACACCTGCCCCCAGTCCATTGGCCGATGGCTGGTTTGCGCCGTGGAAAGTCTATCCCAACAAAGGCGAACCCGGCGAACACCTGGAAGATCGCATGGCACAAGAAGCCATTGAATTTATTCGCAAAAACAAAGACACACCTTTTTATCTTCATTTCTGGCAATTTTCCGTACATTCTCCATGGCACGCCAAACAGGATGTAATAGAAAAATACGCGCAAAAAGCCGATGTCGAATACCCCCAGCACAATCCCATTTACGCAGCCATGGTTGAAACAATGGATGACGCGGTAGGGCAATTAATTGGAACGCTTGAAGAAGAGGGGATTTTAGACAATACCATCATAGTCTTCTTTTCCGACAACGGCGGAGTACACTGGAGCGCGAAAGAACACGTCCATCCCGATTATGTCGATGTGCCCATCACGAGCAACGCACCTCTGAGAGGTGGCAAGGCAAATATCTACGAAGGCGGCACCCGCGAACCATTGATTGTCGCGTGGTCCGGCCATATTGAAGCGGGCAGCCGCAACGATCAGGCAATCGTGCAAAGCATCGATTTCTTTCCCACACTGACCGAACTCTGCGGCCTCGACGCCCCCGAATCGGCTGACGGCATCAGTTTTGCACCCGCGCTTCGCGGCGAAACCCTCGATCGAGACACCATTTTCTGCCACTTCCCGCACTATACGCCAGCAGCAGATGGCCTGCCATCGACTTATGTTCGCAAAGATGATTGGAAACTCATCCGATTCTATTGCGACAACGACGACCAGAGCGACCGCGTAGAACTTTACAACCTATCGGAAGACATTGGCGAAACAAATAATCTGGCGGACGAATATCCCGATCTGGTCTCCGAATTGGACAAATTGATAGACCAATTCCTGACAGATACCGGCGCCGTGATACCCACGCCCAATCCCGCGTATCGGGAATAAATCTCTGGAGCGAGCACATGACCAATCAATACAACGGAATCTTACGCGCACTCGTCGCTGCGATCATTCTCGCCGTACTCAGCACACTGGGCGATTTTTTGTGGGCGCACCACGGGATCAAACACCGCATGTTTGCCGGCATCCTTCACGGCGCACTTTTGTGTCTCTGTTTGGGCGTTGTTCTCGGCTATGGCGGCAAAACGCTACAAACGATTTTATTGGGCGCACTCGGCGGCCTCGCCGTTGGCATATTGTCCGCCGGTGGATATTATTTCTTGCGCCCGTTCATTCGCTTTGCCGCAATGATCGTCGCCTGGATGGAACTGTGGATTCTTGCGGCTCTGCTCCACCGATGGGTAGGCGCTATTTCCGAAAACCTGAAACTCACTTTGCTCCGAGGTATTCTCGCTGCCGCAACTTCCGGCCTCGCCTTCTACGCGATTTCGGGCATTTGGACCAAACACTCGCCGGGTGGCCCCAATTATCTCTACAATCTGCTCTGCTGGACCATTGCCTTTTTGCCCGGATTTCTCGCACTATTTGTAACGCGGAAAACCGATTAACACATCTGGAGGCATCTTTTGATCAAACTCGTCTGTTTAACATTGCCCTATTCAAACTATCCTCTCGAGCGAGGAATTGAGGGTGTTGCCCGCGCGGGATATTCCTATGTGGGTTTGGGCTGGTCGCACGAAGGCGAAGATACGCTGGGTTTTGATCCCGATGGACCGCTTGTGCATCGAACCAGGACCCTGTGCGAAAAAGCAGGTTTAACCCCTGTCGTGATCGGCCTTGGCTCGACCCCGGCAAGAGATAACGCACATTATCTTATGCGCAGAATTGATGTGTGCCGGGCACTCGGCGCCGAAGCGATTCAGCTGGGCGGTGCGGGCGGGTATCGGCGCTTTCCCGATGAACCGCTCGCACCCGAAGTTTTCCAAGCTGCCCACGAAGCATACATCGCAGACATGAAAGAAGCGGGGACCTATGCGCAGGAACGAGACATTATCCTCGCCCCCAAACCGCATACGGGCAATACCGCGACCGCAAAACATTTGGCCCGGTTATTACCCGAAATTGACCGACCTTCGGTGCGGGCGTGTTACGACCCGGGAAATGTCCATTTTTACGAAGGGATTTCTCCCGAAGATGATTTTCCCCATATTGCAGACCAGACCTGTAAAATAATTGCCAAAGATCATATTGGTCCCAGGGCAGAAAACAACTTCCCCATTCCCGGCGAAGGGGATGTGGATTTTGAGCGCATTTTTGCCACGGCATTCGAAGCGGGCTTTGATGGCCCAGTGGTAATCGAGCGCGTGAACGGCACAGGTGGCGCTTTTACGGCTGAAGAAATCGACATTCGCATCCAACACGCACGCGAGAATGTGATAGATTTACTGAATAGTGCGGGTTTTGCTTTAGATGAGACATGAAAAAGGAAGGAATCATGACGCTTAATGAGTTGCGCGGAAAGACGGTGGCACTGGCATCCTCGGGGGGGTTGGATAGTTGCACCGTGACAAAATGGCTGGCTGATCGCGGCGTAAATGTCGTGAGTTTAACCGCCGATATTGGACAGCCCGATGAGGTAGATATCGATGATATATCCAAACGCATGCTGGCTTGTGGTGCGCGTGAAGCCGTGCTGATCGATCTAAAAACCGATCTGGCAGAAGCGGGCATAGCAATGCTGATTGGACAAGCGCGTTACGAAGGCGGATATTGGAATACAACCGGCATCGCGCGCTATGTCACCACGCGGGGGTTATTGGCGGAAATGGAACGCCGCGATATCGATGTGCTCGCGCACGGCGCAACTGGCCGCGGCAACGACCAGGTGCGTTTTCAACTCGTCGCCAATATGCTCAAGCCCAGCGTAACCGTGTATGCCCCCTGGCGCGACCCCGCGTTTCTCGACATATTTGGCGGGCGCAAAGAAATGATCGATTTTTGCAATGCATACAACTTGCCGATTACAGCCACGTATGAAAAACCGTATTCTACCGACGCCAATTTTTTGGGGCTAACACACGAAGCTGGCAAACTCGAATACCTCGATGTCGCAGCCGATTTTATCGAACCGGGCATGGGCGTATTTCCCGCACAAGCGCCGGATAAACCCGAATCGTTTAGCGTCAGGATAGACGCGGGGCGCCCGGTGCAAATCAATGGCGAGGATACCGATATCGCGACCGCAATCCAGAAAGCCAATGAAATTGGTGGGCGAAACGGCGTGGGCATTGGTATTCACACCGTGGAAAACCGCTTTGTAGGCATTAAATCGCGCGGCGTATATGAAAGCCCGGGGCTTTGCCTGCTCGGCGTGTGTTACGAGTTTTTGCTCCAACAAGTTCTGGACAGACGCGCGCGAAAATTCTACGATTCGATTTCTTCATCCCTCGCCGAACAAATCTACCAGGGATATTACTGCGATTTATCTACTCAAATGATGCAGGGCGCACTCGCGCCCGTGGCAAAATTATTGACGGGCACAATAACAGTCGCCGCATACAAAGGCACGGTATTATTTCAGTCATCGGAAGATGTGCCGCACTCGCTCTATTCCGAAGAGACCGCCTCAATGGAAGATGTGGGCGACTACGACCACCGCGATTCCGAAGGCTTCTTAAACGTCCTCGGCGTCGGCGCAAAAGCCCAACACGCAGCGGGACAAAGTGCTATTCCTGAGCAAGTCATTCGTCGAGAAGTCTGAATGGGAAGCAGTCCAGGAAGGCCGATACTTTGAACCCGCATGATCTGCTCAGAATTGCCAGACAACTGGCGCGCTGGCAACCACCTTGATAGAAAAGTAAAGAATGGCCCAAGACGAATTTCCTATCATAAATATTCCTTCCTATCATCGTGACCTTTACCAACTGCTTACTTTGTTGTTGGCGGATGAAAAAGTTGCGATGAATGCGAATTTCAAAAATTTATCTGAAAGTAATCATGACAATGAAGTCAATAGGCTATTGATATGGATAGCTATAGCGACTCGCCAGTTGCTCGACATAAAAAACCACGCCATAGGAACGCAGATATGTGGAAAGTTCTGCAATAAGTTCCCACATACAGACTATGATAATCTGACTTTTCGCACTGCTTGTAACGCTATCATCCACGCTGTAGAAATTCTTTCTTACGATCCCGATGATGAAGAGGGTATTCCTGAAGGTACATGGAAGGCAGATTACTATAAAGGAACAATCACTGTTCGAGGAAGACGTAGAGCGAGAGGCAGACAACAAGCGACCCGCGCATTGCTGGACTGTGAAAAATTTGTGGAATACTGTATCTTCTTGAGCGAGGAATTTATTGAGGAGACCTATTAACATGGCAACCAGCAGAACCTTTTACAAATATCACTTTAAGTTGGGCAATCGCATTGTCCAC
>JAGWBW010000204.1:4618-8893 GCA_021295695.1 Candidatus Latescibacterota bacterium | reverse complement strand
ACTCAAGAAGCCGCGCTACAATGGGAAGCGGAACAACGACGACTTGGCAAGCCAACAGGGCTGTAATGACCAGGGGAGATATGCGCCATGTCTGAAAAGCTCTGGGGAGGGCGATTTGCGGGATCGACTGAAGAACTAATGGAAAAATTCAATGCATCCATTGGTTTTGATCGGCGTCTGTACAAAATGGACATTGAAGGCAGCCGAGCGCAAGCCCGCGCATTGGCCCGAATGGGTATATTGACAAAACAGGAACTGGAACGCGTACTCGAAGGTCTAAATCGTGTGGAGCGTGAACTCGACGCGGGCACCTTGCCATTGACGGATGATCTGGAAGACATACACACCGCAGTGGAAAAGCGCTTGACGGAACTGGCTGGCGATGCCGGCGCGAAAATTCACACGGGACGCAGTCGCAACGATCAAGTCGCCCTGGATGAGCGTCTGTTCTTACGCGAAGCAGTCGCCAATACGATCGTGCAGATCGAGCGGCTAATGGGCGTAGTATTGGATGTAGCCGAAACGCATCTCGATGTCCTGATGCCGGGATATACACACGTCCAACAGGCACAACCGATCCGGTTTTCGCATTATGCCATGGCCCTGTTCTGGATGTTATCACGCGACCGCGCGCGATTTGAAGACTGTTGGAAACGCGCAAATGCCATGCCCCTGGGATCGGGCGCACTGGCCGGAAGTGCATATCCCGTTGACCGAGAATTTTTGCGCGAGGAACTGGGGTTTGATCACATCACTGAAAACAGCATAGATGCAGTTAGTGATCGCGATTATTTTTTGGAGTACTTATCGGCATCATCCATATTGATGGGGCACTTGAGCCGATTTTGCGAAGATCTGATTATCTGGTCGTCTTCTGAATTTGGGTTTGTCGAACTGGACGACGCCTTCAGCACCGGATCGAGCATGATGCCGCAAAAGAAGAACCCCGATTCGCTGGAACTGGTACGCGGCAAAACAGGGCGCGTGTACGGCAATCTGATGTCTCTGCTCACCGTGATGAAGGGCGTGTCGCTGGCTTATGCCAAAGACCTGCAAGAAGACAAAGAACCCGTCTTCGACACCGCAGAAACCGTACAGGTGTCCCTGTCTGTCTTCGCAGGTGTATGGCAGACCATGAAAATCAAAGGCGAGCGGATGGCCGATGCCATAGACGGCACCATTTTAGCCACCGACTTGGCCGATTATCTGGTGCGAAAGGGCGTGCCTTTCCGCCGGTGTCACCGCATCGTTGGGGAACTGGTAAGAACTGCTCTGGCGCGTGGGCAAAAGTTAGAAGAATTGGACATGCAGACATTGCGCGCAGCATCTGAGGTATTCGATACCGATGTGCAAGCAATTTTGTCCGCAGAAGCCAGTACAGCACAGCGCAATCTGGATGGCGGAACAGGACGCGATTCTGTTTTGAGACAGATCGAAGCAGGGCGGCGTTTGCTGACCGATGGAGAGGCGTCTGGATGAAGCGTTTTAACGAGCGGGATGTGCGGCGTTTTTACGATTTGCTTCAGCACAAGTCAGATTTGGGCCTCACGCAACTCAATGTGATGGATGACGAAAATCTGATTGGCGTGGGACTATTTGACAACGAAGACGATTTTGTATCCGAGTGTTCGCGCTACAATACATTGGGCCTCCTTCAAGCTGGCGTGAACCCCCGGTCGTCACATCTTTTAGATAACTATGGCGGACTGCTAAATCGCATTCGCACGCTATTTAGCGACGTGGTATCCAAAGAGGATATTACGTGTGTAACAGGTGTTGTTATACCAGAACCCGGCCAATTAACCGAAGCCGCACTGGCATACCAAAACGATGTATCCGTATTGGGAGATGGCGCGCTATTCTTTCCTATGGACAGAGAAATTGCCATCGAAAATGGTCGGCCAAATCGCACGGCAAAACAAATTGCAGAATGGTTTTTGGGAGAGGCGACATTGTCCAGAATTGACCTGACCAGTATGGCCCCGATCCCCGGTACAGCAGATCCCGAAGGCACCTGGTTTCATCCCCGCCTGCAATTTCGCAAGTATCGCCCATATATTTTAGATGGCATTTCCGAGGCTATTTGTGGTGAACGAGGAGAATTTAATGATTAAAAAGTCGATTTCTTTGATTACAGCGATGAGCTTTTTGCTTTTCTCTTTTTACCCTGTTCGGGCAGCAGAAAGCGAAAAGGAAACGCAATACGAGCGCGGGATATACCAGTTGGGACATGATGGCTGGGAGATTGTCGATGTGCGACAGGTATCGGGCACGCGCATTGTATTAAGCTCCCGGGTGGGTCCTCAAATCGATTTAGAGGAGAGCAATCGCTACGCTTTGTTTCAGGGAGCAACCATTTATTCTCAAAAAATAGATCTTCCGATCTTACATCTGGGCGTAGCGGGATTTCAATTTGCCGAATTTATGAAGCAAGACAATGGCAAACTCGCCATTAAAATTCAATATCGATCAGGCCCTCGCATTGAAACGCAACTGATGAATGTGCAAAGTGAAAATGATCTGCGCCGCTTGAGAGAATACATCGAACATTTTGATGAAATCGTAAAGGGCGAGTACACAATTGCAGACTCCTCCAAAATAGACGAGACCTATCCGCAATATACCGAGGACACCATTTCTTTTGAAGAACGCAAGACGCGTTTCCGGGTGCAAACGCGCTTCCCCGGAATGATCACCCTGAAGGATGGTAAAAAAATCAAAGGCGAATTTTTGCCCGCCTATGAAGATAATAACATTTTGATTGAGACAGATTTGCGCGTTCAAAAAGTCGCCACAGATAAAATTCACAAAGTGCAATTCTTTGGGGAACGCGGCTCCGTGGCGATGGAACGGGCAATTTTACAGGGAATTGGAGGAGCCGTAACAGGCGCATTGACCGGGGCACTTGCCGCCTGGCAGACCAATGCCGACGTCAAGGAAACGACAATCTGGGCCGCTGCAATTTTTGGCATCTTCGGTTTTGTAAGCGGGCTGGTAATAGGTGCCAAAGCCACGCAAAGCGGCAAGACTTTCACACTGGGTCCTGTTGAGGGTGACAAAAGGAAATAACCCAATGACGATTTTGCCTTATAAGGACAAAACCCCTCACATCGATCCATCGGCTTATATCGCGCCCGGTGCTGTTATAATTGGCGACGTGGTAATCGGGGCGTGCGCGAGTATCTGGTTCAATGCCGTGATTCGAGGCGATGTTGAACCCATTGTGATCGGCGAAGGCTCGAATATCCAGGACGGCACTGTGGTGCATACCGACCCGGGCTATCCCTGTAATATTGGCAAAAATGTAACCGTGGGGCACAATGCGATCTTACACGGTTGTCGAATAGAACAGGGCGTAACCATTGGAATGGGAGCAACTGTGTTGACAGGCTCGGCGGTGGGTAAATCTGCACTGGTAGCTGCTCACGCGCTGGTCCTGGAAGGCGCTGAGGTCGAACCGCGCACACTTGTCGCCGGTGTACCCGCCAAACCGCGTCGCACATTGTCAGATGACGAAGTCACGCGCTTTTTGAACAACACCAGGAGATATCAGAAACGGCGTCTGCTGTATATGGGACAAAACGAATGAGGCACTTTATGAAACGATGGCTTTTGTGTTTTGCGCTGCTGGCATTGTACACAGGGTGTGGTTCGTCCAACCCCGCGACACCCGCGCCCGAACCACCTGCTGAACAGATCTATGACCAGGTCACTATGGATGAAGCCAACGCCTATATCGCCGATATCCACCAGGCGTTTTTATCTATTGACGTCTTTTTCGCGGAATACAGCGGCGTAACTGTCGAAGTTACGAATGGCTTGATTCCTATCTATTGGTCGCAGCAATTTATAAGCAACATGATCGCGCGGATTCAAGCCATTCAATCTACCTTACACGCCATGCGTCCCGCAAATCCGTATCTGCTCAAATTGCACACCGAGGAATTTGAAGCCGCCTTCGCAGATTATCTCGATGGAGCCACTTTTCTGCATCAGAATCTCGATTTTATATCTCTCGAAGTTATAGATGGCCTGAATATGCGCATGGGAGCGGGCAATGTACACATCATCCGCCTGCAGATCTTTCTGCGCGACCTGACCGGTACACCAGTGACCTTCGGCGGCAATCCGCCCGGAGACGGGCAGACTTATGGAGAAACAGGGTAAGGCCAGGTAATCACCGTGCCCCCACGAATCAAAATAATAAAGGCATAACATGAGCAATACCGCGTATTTTAGATTATTCGGGCTGTTAATCCTGATAGGCTCTGTGGG
>JAGWBW010000204.1:3787-4231 GCA_021295695.1 Candidatus Latescibacterota bacterium | reverse complement strand
TTCAGCCATCCATTGGCATGCGGTATGACGACCACACCATGCTCGTGCGCCAAACACCCGACGTTGCCGGAGCCACATCGCTTATCGCGCCCAATTACGCAGAATACGGCGCCGAAGTACACTATTACAAAAAATTGTGGCTATCGCTAACCGCAGGCATTTATAATGCCCGGGCACTCTCTGAAAATACCGTACAAAACGCCTCCTTGATCGAAAACCGCGACAAACCCTCATTCCTGGGGCGTATAGTATTGTGGCCCAAATTGGTCGAACAAAAAATGAATTTCTATCTGGGAGGATCGTGGCTCAAAAACGGCGACTTTCTGATGACAAATCTCTTTGCAGGCGTCGGATTACAGGACAAAATCGCCCTCATGGCCGAATATGTCCTATCCGATAAAGAAGGTGTGCGCGAGGCAAAAACCGCCTCGGTTGATATCACGC
>JAGWBW010000204.1:495-3773 GCA_021295695.1 Candidatus Latescibacterota bacterium | reverse complement strand
CGGCGAAGTAACGCATATCTCCGCTTCAGCTACCGATCTGATGACACAGCAGGCTGTATTTGGCATGCAAATTTTTCTAACACCGCAAATCGAATTGCGCCCCGAATATCGCATCCTCGACACAGAGACCTTCCGCTCATCGCGCTACGCGCTGCAATTGCACGTGTTTTATTAGCACCCGGAGTAGGCCATGTGGAAAATCATCAGCGTAATCACATTTATACTCGCGATAGGTATAGGTGCAAAGTGGATAATGGATGGAACACAGATATTTACAAAGAACAAGCAGCAAGTGGTCGTAGTAGATGAAATGTTTGGCACTGAGAGCGTCGAGTGGAAAGAAGGATTCTGGCTGGGATTGGACATAGCGGGACCAACAGCGGGCGTGTTGATCGCGGTGGGAATTTTGGGCCTGTACAAAAACAAAAAATGAAGTACCTCAAATCTTCAATCAAGCGTCAGGAAAGGGTATAACCCCTCTCCTGACGCTTTTTTTGCTACCCTTCAACTCTAATTTCAAACATCACCGTGTGACCCTCTATATCAACCGCACCGCCTTTCACCTCATCTGCGCGAACCAATGTCGTGCAAAGCGTCTCACCCATGATATAATCCCGAAACTGATCGAAAGCAGGTGCCACTTCATCTGGCACGCTATATATCACTGCAATCCGATCTGAAACATCCAGCCCCTTCTCCCTGCGGATATTTTGAATAACATGAACAATCTCACGCGCCAGACCTTCGCGCGCCAAATCTTCATCCCTGTGCAAATCCAGCGCCACCGTAATATCGCCTTCATTTGCCACAGGCATATCTTCTTTCTCTTCGCGCTGGACCAGAATATCATCAACCGTGAGCTCCAGGGGACCCGCACCATCTAATTCCAATGTAATCGCATGGCCCTCGCGCAGGGATTGGATTTCTTCGAAGCCGAGACCAGCGATCTTCTCCGCAGCCACCTTCATATTTTTTCCCAAACGCGGGCCCAACACCCTGAAATTGGCTTTTGCAGAAAGCGTCACCACTGCCTCTTCATCGTCGCGAATATCCACCTCTTTCACATTTAACTCATCCGCGATAATATCCTGTAATACCCTGAGGTCTTCGCGCACATCCTTGTGCATAGACACCAGGACTGCCGTACGCAACGGATGTCGGGTCCTAACATTGGCCTGACTACGCAAGAACCTGCCCAACCCAACCGCGGTTCGCGTACGCGCCATCTGCTGTTCGAGCTTTTCGTCGAGATCGGCTTCGATCACATCGGGATAATCACACAAATGCACGGACTCCGGCATATCGCTCGCGCGCAAATTCCGGTAGATGGTTTCCGTGATAAACGGCGCAAAAGGAGCCAGGGCTTTGACCAGCGTCAAGAGCACATGATACAGGGTCGCATAAGCAGACAATTTATCGCTATCATTATCGCTCTTCCAGAAACGCCGTCGGCTGCGCCGGATGTACCAATTGGTCATATCGTCGATAAATGTTGCAAATCGCGTGGCCGCTGTTTGCAAATGACACCGATCCAGACCCTGGCGAATATCGCGCACCAGATGATTCAAACGCGCGCGGATCCAGCGGTCGAGCGGATGATCTGACCGTTCCGATGTGGGCTGCCAGTTATCAACACGCGCATAAGTAACGAGAAAACTGTACGCATTCCACAAAGGCAGCAACACGCTACGCATCGTCTTTTGAACCCCCTGTTCCGAAAAGGCGAGATCTTCCCCACGCACCACAGGTGAAGACAGCATATTGAGACGCAGGGCATCGGCACCATAAGTATCCATAACATGCATGGGGTCGGGATAATTCTTCAAACGCTTGGACATTTTGCGCCCATCTTCTGCGAGAATCATACCGTTGACAACGACATTCTCGAACGGCGGACGGTCGAAAAGGGCAGCGCCGAGCACGACAAGCGTGTAAAACCAGCCCCGCGTCTGATCCAATCCCTCTGCAATAAAATCTGCCGGGAAATGTGCGTCCAGCCAATCTTTATTTTCAAACGGGTAATGGCGTTGTGCATAGGGCATAGAACCGCTCTCAAACCAGCAGTCGAGCACTTCGGGCACGCGGGTAAGAGGTCCAGTTTCACCTTCGATAATCACGGGATCCATAAAGTGTTTGTGGATATCGTCAAATGTTCCCCCTGTGCGCTCTTCGAGTTCGCCGATGGAACCAACACACACGGTCTCACCCGTCTCTTCATTTCGCCACAACGGAAGCGGGCAACCCCAATAGCGATTGCGGGAAATCGCCCAATCTCGCGCCCCTTCCAACCAATTGCCAAAACGCCCCGCTTTGATATGTTCAGGCACCCAGTGGATCTGCGCGTTGGCGCGGAGCATCTGGTCTTTAATCTTCTCAATATTGACAAACCACGTCGAAATCGCCCTGTAAATAAGGGGCGACTCACACCGCCAGCAATGGGGATAACTGTGGTGATGTGTGGAACGGTGTACGAGTTTGCCCTCTTCTTTTAAGCGATTCACAATATCGCTATCACAGTCCTTGACAAAACGCCCTTCGTAGTCACGCACTTCAGACGTAAAACGGCATTCGGCATCAACCGGACATACAGACGGAACGCCGTGAACGCGACCGGCTTCGGCATCGTCTTCGCCAAATCCAGGTGCCGTGTGGACAACACCCGTTCCTTCTTCAGTCGTGACAAACTCGGCTGTAATAATGCGGAATGCCCCCTGGGCGCGCAAATCTTCAAAATAGGGAAAAAGCGGTTCGTATTGCATGTCGAGAAGTTCTTTCCCTTTTACGATCTTCACGATTTCGGGTCTGTCCCCGGGATAATAAGTATCCACGCGCGCTTCAGCGAGGACGTATGTCACATCCCCATCTTTGACATACGCGTAATCCACATCTTCATGCACAGTCAGAGCCAGATTTGACGGCAATGTCCAGGGCGTTGTCGTCCACGCCAGCAGATATGTATCCGGTTCATCTTTAAGCTTGAACGCAACAGTAATAGCCGGGTCCTGCACGGATTCATACCCCTGATTGGCTTCAAAATTGGACAGAGGCGTCGCATCCTGGGGGCAGTAAGGCAAAATTTTGTGTCCCTCATAGATCAAGCCTTTGTCCCAAAGCTGTTTGAACACCCACCAGATGGACTCCATGTAATCGCGGTCCATCGTGCGATACCCGTTTTCAAAATCGACCCAGCGCCCAATGCGTTTGACAAATTGTCGCCATTCGGCAGTATAACGCAAAACAATGCCCCGGCAGGCCTCGTTGTATTCCGCAATGCCGTA
>JAGWBW010000204.1:0-330 GCA_021295695.1 Candidatus Latescibacterota bacterium | reverse complement strand
GCCCATCGTAAAAAACGTATTCATCGTTATTTTTTCTAATCTCGAGCGATTTTTCAAATGCTCTGATCTCATCCCAAAAGGCGAGCACCTTTTCTTCCTCTTTGGGAAAATTCACCTGTGTATCTACTTTCTCAAACATTAAAAACTCCTATCAGGATGGGCAGGGGGGAAGGATGAACAGGATACCCCCAACCCCACCCATTAGATTAGATGCCAAAAATTTATTTTAAAAACTACCCAAACTATTGCACAAAAAAACCGCCACGGCAAACGCCCCTGGCGGTGTGTCATACAAAAAGTATATAGCTTACGACAAACAACACCCCACAA
>JAGWBW010000415.1:3292-3831 GCA_021295695.1 Candidatus Latescibacterota bacterium | reverse complement strand
CCGGCGCATTCAACTGCACAAAAGCGGTATTGCCCACCATGCGAAAACAGCAATCGGGCCTGATCATCTATCTATCTTCTGGATGCGTACAATCGCCCGATGTATCAGGCGTATCTTATCAAGCATCCAAACACGGCATGTCTGGCCTGGCGCATGGGACATTCCAAGAAGAAAAGGAAAACGGCATTCGCACCACAGTAATCTTCCCCGGACTGTGCGACACGCCCATCGTCTTGCAGCGCCCCGTACCCACGCCACCAGAAGTAATGGCCAAAGCATTAAAGCCAGAAGACGTAGCCGATGCATGTCTATACGTAGCGACCACGCCCTCGCGTGCGCGAATACCCGAACTCATTCTTTTACCGGCGGGATTGTAATACTCATTCAGATGATGAGAGTTTTTGTTTTACGCGAGCAACCACATCTGCGCTGAGACCATCTTCTAACTCAACACTTTCTCGTTCATCCAGTACTGCACGAATCTCGTCAAAAGATGCGCGACCCAATTTTTCAAGCAAGGCGGTATAAGCAGCCTTTTG
>JAGWBW010000415.1:2619-3141 GCA_021295695.1 Candidatus Latescibacterota bacterium | reverse complement strand
AGATGCTTCGGCTACGCTCAGCATGACAAAACGCCGGACATCCGTAGCATCAGGTATTAATTTTAAAACAGCTTCTTATAATTATCGCATCTTATCTGGTGTCATGCAAGCCCATATATTCTGAAACTTCTTTACAACTTTCAAAAATTTTATTTCTATGTCTATCTCCAAACCAGAAGGCACAAAGCATCTCACACGGGCGCAGGTCGCGCAATTTGTGAATGACGGATTTGTCATCGTTCCGGGTCTGGTCGATCCAGACCGCGTGCGTGCGGGACTAAAAGAATTAAAAAATAAAACCGGCATTGTACCAGATAAGTCAAAAACATGGCCCAAAGACAAAAATGGCCTGCATGTGACTCAGGAAGGCATTGCGATTGATCGGACCGTGTGTATCTCGCCCAAACTAAAAGCTATCGTGCGTGAACTCGCCGGACCAGCTGTCACCAATGAGCCGGGATTAAGCCCCATATTGCGATTTCCGCAGCCGGGACCCAAACAATTTGAACCGGGTGGCGCGCA
>JAGWBW010000415.1:1977-2361 GCA_021295695.1 Candidatus Latescibacterota bacterium | reverse complement strand
ATGGTACACGCCTCTTCCGCCAACCGGGGCGACCACGTCCGCGTTGGATTTCACGGATGGCTGAGAGCAGATCCCGAATATCAATACGTTCCAAAAACGGGTCCTCCACAACGCGACTGGACCCCGTTGGACTGGATATTGAGAACGGACAATTTACATAAGAAAGGAGGTCCTTTGAATGCCGAGAGTTAGTAATTTTTGAAGAAGGAAACCGAGTCGTCAGGCGGGGAAGTCATCCCCGTCAAAACCCCAAAAAAAGGGCGATTCAAAGAGGATCCACAACATCCACACGGAGGCAGAAACACGGTGCAAATGCCAACTATCGAAACCCGCGTTGCTTCTCTTGAAGCCATCCAGTCGCAGATCAATGAGCGTCTGGGCAAC
>JAGWBW010000415.1:1463-1936 GCA_021295695.1 Candidatus Latescibacterota bacterium | reverse complement strand
TCACAGTGTTGCTTGCCAACATCGGCACGGCAATTTCAATCATCATCGCCCTGGCAAAACCATAAACAAAGGAGTTGACACATGAAGCGAATGTGTTTGCTGTTTATCATTTCCCTTTGCCTGGTATCTCAAGCCTTTGCAGGTACCACGGGAAAGGTTTCTGGCGTAATAAAAGACGCCAAATCGGGAGAAGTATTGCCCGGCGCAAACGTCGTCGTGCTTGGCACCCGTCTGGGCGCGACAACAGATGCCGATGGCAACTATTTTATCCTCAATGTCCCACCCGGCATGCTGGAAGTGCAGGCGTCAATGGTAGGATATACAAAGGTTACGCAGACCGACGTCCGCGTAAAAATCGACCAGACCACAAAGCTCAATTTTGAACTGAGTGAACAAACCCTTGAAGCAGCCGAGATACTGGTCATGGCCGAACGCCCCCCTGTAGAACTCGATCTCACGGGGAGCAAGCAGAC
>JAGWBW010000415.1:847-1296 GCA_021295695.1 Candidatus Latescibacterota bacterium | reverse complement strand
CCTCTGCCATCCAGGAAATGGAAGTGCTCTCGGGTGGATACAACGCGGAATACGGCCAGGCCAACGATGCGATCATCAATATCGTGACGCGGTCTGCGCGAGACCGCTGGCACTGGAATGCAAAGACCCGCATGCGGCCACGAGGCAAGTACCACTGGGGTCGCAATATTTACAGCGAAGAAAATATCGAACACACAAAGATCACCAAAGCGTACTTCGACAACAACGACATGGGAGCCTCCTGGAATGACTACTGGACGGAACAGGGCCAAAATCCTACATCTGAGTTCAACTGGCAGAAATACCAGGAATTCACCACGCCGCCAGAAACCCTGGGGAATTACGCCGATCTGGATCAGTGGGAAGGGGAAGGTTCTCTTTTTGGACCCATCAGTTCAAATATAGATTTGCTATTGAGCGGCAAGTACCTCAGCGGCGTAACCCGATGG
>JAGWBW010000415.1:0-557 GCA_021295695.1 Candidatus Latescibacterota bacterium | reverse complement strand
CATTTATGGAATTCCGCGTTCAGTACCACCAAATTCGGTATGATATGCACTACGACGGCCTCTATGACTATACCTACGACGACTGGCTGAACCGAAATACCGTACCATTAGAACCCGTGTGGTTCCCCACCAGCCCAATAAGCACGGTGGTCGGCGAAAGATTTCAGCCGGTGGATAAGGCCCGGCTTCATTCCTTCAACTGGAAAACCACCGTCAAAATGGATTTCTCCAGCCAGGTCAATGAACACAATTTGTTCAAAGCGGGCTTCTCTTACGAGCCTCAGTACATAGACGAATGGCACGCGGGTGAATTCGGTCCCCCTTCCACGCCATTCAACAAAGTACCGCATCGAGACTATTATCCGTGGGATTTCAACGCGTACTTACAGGACCAGATCGAAGCCGAAGGCATGATCGTAAATCTGGGCTTGCGTCTGGACCTGTTCAATGTCAACAAACGGGTGAATTACACTATGTGGGATCCCTATGCACTGGCAAAGGGCACAGATGGCAACATCGCGGGCGGACTTCTGTCCTTTGACCCGGAGGGTCCGTAT
>JAGWBW010000203.1 GCA_021295695.1 Candidatus Latescibacterota bacterium | reverse complement strand
GACAAAGGAGGAGTTCGAGATTGTGTGTGAGATGGGGGGCATCTAGGGAAATAAGAAGGCCAAAAAAATGAAATTCTTCAAAGATAATTCGTTGCAGAGAAAAGGTACATAATGCCGCGTAAAAACAGGGTTCTTAGCATAGGCGATACCGCTCCCTTATTTACCTTCCCTTCACATCAGCGACAAGACGTATCGCTCGTATCGTATCGAGGTAAAGAACATGTCATCCTGACGTTTTTTCGGGGGACCTGGTGAAAAAGAAGCCGTCGTCAGTTGGCGGCAGTGCAAGAACATATAGATGCTTATACCGAACGCAATGCGACATCTATCGCTATCGCAGCAGGACAGCAACTCTGTGAACTGCGTGAATACGCCGAGCGGAGTGGTATTACCTATCCGCTTCTGGCGGACGAAGACCGAAGCGCCATCAAAAGCTATGGGGTCTATAACTGGTTTGGTCTGGCGTTTGCTCACAATCTCATTTACAACATTTTGCGTCCAGCGGGATTTTTCATCGACAAACTCGGCTATTCGTTATATAACTGGCTCGGTCTGCCAGGTCATAGCCTCGTTAACAGTATTGCCCGTCCAGCGACGTTTATCATCGATCAACTCGGCATTATTCGATATATGTATATTGGTTCAAATCAGTTTGATTTAGCCGAACAGGAAGAAATTCTCGAGCACTTGAAATTGCTACAATAATTCGGATGAAAAATAAATAAGACTTGACAAAAAGTTGGCATTACTCAAATATTCTTTTTACTCTAAAGGGTTTTTTATTTTTAACTTAAGCAGGTGCTTCGCTAACTGACCTCGAAAATTTGTGAGGTGCTGAATTGCAGATACCTTCTTCATATCAACCCGGGTATGAAAAAGCACTTTTGACCAATCCCGATCTCGCCAAAACGTACATTCAGCAGACGCTCATCGCCGATGCCTTGATCAATGGTTTAGCCGACATTGACGGGAAGCAACAGGGCGTATTTATCAAGCTTTTGCACTGTAGGTCAAGCGTTATGGACCACGACCTTGGTCTTGGCTGCCGGTTTCCTGGTGCTCGCTCTCTCGGGATTCGAGAGTAGCTGGACGCTCGGCATCATGGTCACTATGACTATGGTCCTCGCACCTCTCGCCTATTTTCTGCTTCTCCCGTCTCTGTTGAAGGCCATCAATCAGAGGAAATCACTATGATGAAAGACAACCGAATGTCCATGCCTTCTGCCTATCAGCCGGGTTATGAGAAGGCCCGACTGGCCGACCAGGAGGCTGCGGACAACTACATCGCCCACACCAGGGTCGGCGATCCGGTTATGGATAATCTGGTGGAAGAATTGGAGTCGCTGCCTCGAGAAAGGGTACACCAGTTTATAAACGCTGGGATGGAGGAAGACCGGCACGGCTTGCGGAACGCGCCGAAATCGTTGCGCGATTTTTTTGTTGACGCACCGCAACCTGACCCGGACTGGTTAGATCACGACGCGTTCTTACCGGGCGTCCGCGCCTTCCAAAAGAACTCGGTCGCCGTCCTTTCGGCTTTCGTCACTGGCGTGCTGGTAGACGGTTTTTCGACGTTGATAAGCAAGTCCTTCGTGCAAACCGGGCGTATATTCGACAATGGCGTCCGGCGGCTCAGGCAGAACAACCGGCATCAGGTAGAGATATTCTGGCCTGGTGGACTTGAACGGAGGGGCGATGGGTGGAAGCTATCTGTCCGTATCCGGATTGTGCACGCACAGATTCGGCGGTTGCTGGGAAAGACCGCAGAATGGGATCATGACGCCTTGGGGGTGCCGATCAGCGCCGCACACCTGGGCTATGCAATCGCCTGTTTCGCTGCGCGCGCCGTCAAGCACTCGACGGCGCTGGGGGCTCGTTACAGCGAGGAGGAACGAGCCGGTTTCCACGACGTATGGCGCTACGCCGGTTACCTCATGGGCATCCCCGAAACCATCCTCTACACCGACGAGACCCACGCCCTGCATATATATCGGATCGGCTCTATGTGTGAGCCTCCTCCCACTCTAGATGCGATCATCATGGCAAATGCGCTGATCAACTCCGCCCCGCTGGTCGCGGGCATCGAGGATAAGGTCGAACGGAAAAAGCTGGTAGATAAAATCATATACCCTGTTTCCCGTGGCCTCATTGGGAACGAACTCGCCGACCAACTTCAATTTCCCGCGAACAGATTCCCCTTCCCGCTGTTGTTGTACCGGCTAAAAAAGCGTATCCAGAAATGGGGAACGCGGTTACGAGGGAAAGACTCCCCAGCTCTTTCGGATTTTTTGACTCTTATCGTAGCGTCGGCGTACGACGATGCCGGCCTTACGTATCGGTTGCCAGACCACGCACACGCTGAACGGTCCGGCGAGTGGTAAGTGCCGGCTCTGCCGGACCGGCTTGACCTCTAACGGCCACCATCCGTATCTGCGATAGTGTCGCGTATTCTGCGCGCTTGCTGTCGCACACCCCGCCAGTGATGGTTGAAGGAGTGACTCTTTTGCAATTAGAACGCTATACCACTGCCATTTTGCGCTATCGATGGTTGGTTGTTGCGCTCGCAACGCTGGTCATGTTGGGCATCGCGGCAGGTGTTCGCTTCATCACTGTCACGAACGATTACCGCATACTGTTTGGCGAAGACAATCCGCAACTCCTCGCTTTCGACGCTCTGGAGAATACGTATTCGGCCTCTAATGCGGCACTGATTGCCATTGCACCCCGCGATGGCTCGGTGTTCACCCGCGAGGTGCTTGGCGCGGTTGAAGAATTTACCGAAGCCGCGTGGCGTACGCCTTATTCCAGCCGCGTCAATTCCCTTACCAATTATACCCATAGTGAAGCACTTGATGACGATTTGGTTGTCGCTCCGTTCGTCGATGATGCATCTTCACTGAGTGATGCCGATGTGGTGCGTATCGAGAAGATCGCGCTGAATGCGGTCGAAATTGCCGGGCGTCTCGTCGCTCATGACGGACGTACGGCCGGGGTGGCTATTAATTTTGTTCTGCCCGAAAATCATGACCAGGCAGTGATTGGAATTACTGATTATCTCAATTCGGTCCTCGATAAGGCCCGCACGAGCCATCCGGATATAGATTATTACATGACCGGCGATGTCGTCATGAACCGGACTTTCGCCGATGTCACGAAGAGCGACATGGAGACCCTGACACCTATTGTGTTTCTCATCATTGTAGGTGCTACAATTATTCTCTTGCGCTCGATTCTCTGCACTTTGGCCATTGTCGTCATGCTCGTGTTTGTCATCAATACGACTATGGGATTTGCTGGCTGGAATGGCGTGGTATTCAGCCCCACCAATGCCGGTGTGCCGATTATTGTCATGGTGGTCGCCATTGCGGATTCGATCCATGTTGTCACGAGTGTTCTACTGGGTATGAGGCGCGGTCTGGACAGAAATGCGGCGATTGTCGAATCGATCCGCATCAATGCCTATCCGGTATTTATTACTTCGGTCACGACAGCGATTGGATTCCTCAGTCTGAATGCCTCAGATTCGCCGCCTTTTCACGTTCTGGGCAATTACGTGGCATTTGGTGTATTATGCGCACTTGTTTACACTATGACGCTATTGCCAGCAGTGCTTTCGATTCTGCCATTGCGTGCGTCTCTTGTGCAGTCTCAAGGGACGGCTTTTTTCGACCGCTTTGCGGATTTCGTCATCTCCCGGCGCAAATTTCTGCTCTGGTTCGTCACTGCGGTTGTCGTTGGCCTTATACTCGGCGTTCCCCGCATTGAGCTGAGCGATAATATGGCGCAGTATTTTGATGATCGCTACGAGTTCCGGCGCGATACGGATTATGTGATTGATAATCTGACAGGTCTGGATAAGCTGGAATATTCGCTGAGTGCAGGACGCGAAGGCGGTATTACCGATCCGGATTATCTGCGCCAGGTCGATGCTTTTGCCGAGTGGTACCGGGCACAGCCCGAAGTGACCCATGTCCAGGCATTTTCGGACATTATGAAACGTCTCAACAAAAATATGCACGGCGACGATCCAGCCTTTTATCGCTTGCCCGAAGATTCAGACCTCGCGGCGCAGTACCTGTTGCTTTACGAGTTTTCGCTTCCTTTCGGCAGCGATCTCAATGACCGCATAGATGTCGCAAAATCCGCTACGCGTCTGAGTGTCGTGACCAGGAATGCGTGGTCTCGGGATCTGCGTGAACTCGATGAGCGCGCACTGGTCTGGCTCCAGGCCAATGCACCCGCTTTTGCACACGAAGCATCGGGTCTGAGCGTGGTCTTTGCCCACTTATCTCTACGAAATATCAATAGCATGTTGCGTGGTACAATTACTGCGATGGCACTTATTTCGTTCATCCTGATCTGGATTTTCAAGAGTGTTCGTGTCGGTCTCCTCAGTCT
>JAGWBW010000202.1:6321-10734 GCA_021295695.1 Candidatus Latescibacterota bacterium | reverse complement strand
TGGATCCAGATCGCGTGGAAGAAGGCGAGGAGGAGGCGCCGAGGACGCAGGTTGCCCGTCGCGTGCGGTATCGCGATGACGGGGATGGTTGGCGTGGCGATGCATTTTCGCAGTTGTTTTTGGTGGATGCCGTAACGGGCGAGGCTGAGCAGATTACGGAGGGGGAAGGTGACCACGGGGCGCCGGCGTGGTCACCCGATGGGAGTCGTATTGCGTTTGTGACGGACTGCGTTGAGGGGCGCGATTTTATGCGGGGTTCAGAGGTCCATGTGATGGAAAAGGGAGGCGGGAGGTCGCAGTGCTGGTCGCAGGGGTTGAGCCGCGCGGAGTCTGTGGCGTGGTCGCCGGATGGCATGCGGTTGGTGGTTGCGGGGTCGCATGATGGAGATGTGTGGGATTCAAGGCAGTCGTGGTTGTTTGTACTGGAGGAAGACGAGGCAGCGGTGTGTGTGGCGGGTGATGTTTATACGGTTGTTCAACCTCTTGCGCCGCGGTGCTGGACGCCGAGGGGTGGGATATTGTTTATTGGTGACAGGGCGGGTGAGTCGTTTTTGTGTCGGGTGAATCCCGATGGTCCTTCCCTGGAGAATGAAGTCCTGGGTGGGGGAGGTCAGGTTTATACGGGTTTGTCGGTTGATCGCGCGGGCGGGCAGGCCGCTATGGTGATGTCCTCGCCTGTTTGTCCGGGCGATGTGGTGGTGATGGATGTGGGTGCGAAGCGTCAACGCGCGGTGACGGCTGTGAATGCTGAGTTTTTGGAGGCTCATCCCGGTGCGCGTGTGGAGAAGCTGGTGTTCGAGCGGGGTGGGGAGACGATTCAGGCGCGGGTGCTGTTTCCCCAGGGTTTTGACGAGGCGAGGTCATATCCGCTGGTGCTGGATATTCACGGGGGACCAAATGGCCGGTTTTCGGATTCGTACGATGTCACGCATCAGATTCTGGCGGGTGCGGGGTATATTGTGCTGGCTGTGAATCCGAGGGGGTCGTCGTCTTATGGTCCGGAGTTTCTGAAGGCGGTGCTGGGGGATTGGGGTGGAGAAGATTTTCTGGATTTGATGGTAGGGGTTGACTTGCTGTGCGAGCGGTCCTATGTGGATGCGGACCGGTTGGGGGTTCACGGCTATAGTTATGGCGGTTTTATGAGCAGCTGGGTTGTCGGTCACGACCATCGGTTCAAGGCGGCGGTGATCGGTGCGCCGTGTATCAATTTGCACAGTATGTACGGTACGTCGGATATCGGGGTGTCGTTCGGAGAGAATCAGTGGCAGGGTTCGGTTCTGGAGAATGTGGAAGCTCTTGTGGAGCGGTCGCCGTTGACGTATGCATCTGAGGTGCAGACGCCGGTGTTGTTGATGCACGGGGAGGAGGATTACCGCTGTCCAATCGAGCAGGCCGAGCAGTTTTTTGTCGCGCTGAAGCGACAGGGCAAGGCGGTGGAGTTTGTGCGTTTTCCGAAGTCGTCTCACGGGTTCAGGAGGAGCGGACACCCGGTGCTGCATGTGGAATATCTCGATAGGATGTTGTCGTGGTTAGGGAGATATTGTAGTTGAATGAGATGGGAGAATTACGAATCTGGTCGTAGAGGAAGTAGATCTTCTGGAAGATATGTCAGAATGAAGCCAAAGGTTTACATAGAAACGTCGATATTCAGTTATCTGACCGCACGTCTGAGTAACGATCTCAGGGTTGCAGCAAATCAGAGTATAACCATTGAGTGGTGGGACATACGTCGGCCCCATTTCGAACTTTTTGTTTCCGAACTGGTTACTGCAGAAGCGCATCTTGGCGATCCTGATCTTGCACAGCGACGTTTGGATGCCATTGTAACTTTACCAAAGCTTGATGTGACCGAAAAAGTCAGAGAACTTGCCAGAAATCTGGTTTCAAAGGGTCCTATTCCAGACATAGCTGAAATGGATGCCTACCATATCGCAGTTGCAGCGGTTAACGGTATGGAATATTTGCTCACTTGGAATTGTACACACATTGCCAATGCAATCATGAGACCACAAATAGAAGAGATTTGTCGTCAGGAAGGCTTTGAGCCGCCCATTATCTGTACACCTCAAGAATTGATGGAGGGTTGAATCATGTGGAAAGATCCGATTGTGGAAGAAACGCGAAAGCTCCGTGAAAAATACGCCGCTGAGTTCAATTACGATATTGACGCTATTTATGAAGATATTCAGAAGCGACAAGCCCGATTATCCCAGAAGCCAATATCATTTCCACCTCGCAAACCAACTCAAACGCCCTCTGCTGTCTAAATGGCGTGGCTACTACCCTCAGAAAGAATTGGAGACATTGAGTATGGGAAGATTTAAGATCTTCGTTACGTGCCTGTTTATTTTAGTGCCAGTATCTGTTTGGTCTCATACTGGAGATGTTTATTTTGCCAGAGAGACCCGGGCAATTGAGGTGGACGGCAATCTGGACGAATGGCCCGAAAATGTATGGCGTGAGGCAACGCACTATCAGGAGATTCTCGGAAAATCGGGCGATAAAGACGATTTTCAGGCCTGGTTTGCAGTGATGTGGAATCAAGATCGGATTTTTCTCGCGGCCAGGGTAAAAGATGATATTCACGAATGTCGATGGTTCGGAACGTACATTAGTGATGAAGACCATGTGAGATTTTCGTTCATACCCGAACACGCACCTGATCTGTGGCAGACGGCCGTCTTGCGTTGGCAGTATGCACTTTCATCGACCGGAGATAGCGTGATGGTCGGGCCGTCAGGCCGATTTGCCCAACCACCGCGGGGTGTAACATTCGTCGCACATAAAGTGGTTAGAGATGCACAAAAGCGTGAGACATATTACGAGGCCGCCGTGGAAGTGCCGTTTCCTGTGGAGGCGGGAATGGCCTATGGGTTCGGGTTTTCAGCCAAGGATGACGATGGGTTTCCCGAAGGAACTTACGCCTTTGCACCTGGTTCCCTAACGTTGCCTGGCGTTGGAGGTGGCGATCTCGTGTTCGTCAGTGATACGGTTGATCCCGTCCATATTTTGGGACAGGTGAGTGGACAGACTCAGTCACCTGTCTATGTGCATGCATTCCAGGAAAAGAAACTGAAGGGATCTGCTCTTTGTGATGCAGGGGGACGGTTCGATCTATTGGTCCTGCCGGGTGACTATACGCTTGAGGCATGGAGCGGAGATTGGAGGTCTGCACCTCGATATGTGAAGGTTGAGGAAAGGGCTATTCAGGATCTTCAACTCGAACTCAGTGAGCAAGGAGGCACTATAGCGGGATGGGTGATGTTGCAAAATGCGACTACACCCGTACCTCTGGCTGGCGTCCTTGCGCTTCAGGGAAGAGAGGTCCGGGCGCGAACATACGCAGACGATCAAGGGCGGTATGAGATCACTGGTCTGAAGTCCGGCGTGTACGATCTGGTCAGTCCGGTGGCGATGGGAGACACGGTTGAGAGCGTGCGTGTGAAAATGGGTACGGTAACGGAGGCTCCGAGAAATTTACGTGCTACGGAGACATTTTCCCGATTGCCCGCAGAAGACGATGTGTTTGAGGTAATGAAACAGGTCTTTGAATATGATAAGGAGATCCCTTTTAATGCGGAGATTACAGAGCGACGCCAGATCGCGGGATATGTACGCGAAAAGATCGTGTTTACCAGTACGCATGATGAGCGCGTACCCGGCTATCTGGCCTTACCTGGGGAAAATGATGGCCCTTATCCGTGTGTGGTGACGCTTCATGCAGGGTCGTACACGGGCAAGGATCGAGCTGATTTTGAACTCTTACGACGACGGCTGACGGCTATTGGATACGTAGTGCTGGCACTTGATGCCAAATATTACAACGAACGTCAGGTGAACGGAAAATTCGGTGCCGACTTTCCTGGTCAGATCTATCGACGACGAGACGCAATCGTTCAAACAGTGGTCGATTACAGGCGGGCTTTGGACTATCTGGCTACTCGATCTGAAATCGATACGACCCGGATTGGGATATACGGCGGTAGTATGGGGACATTCCATGGTTCCTACCTTGCAGCTCTTGAGCCGCAGATCAAGGCGTTTGTGATGCGGGGCCCCGGATTGGGTCACGACAGATGGAATGCCACGGTTCAGATTAATGATACTCTTCACTACGTGGCGCGAATTGGTGAGATCCCGGTCATTTTATTTACCGGATACTATGATAACCCATGGGCGGTGCAGGGTACGTTGAGGTTGTTGGATTTACTACAGGGTCCTACAAAGATTATCTGGTACAACACGACGCATACGGTACCTCCGGCACTTTATGTCGATGAGATGCTTACGTGGTTAAAGGAGCATCTATAGACCGTGTTTACAGATAGCGTGTGACGTCAAAATATTCAGGGCGTTTCGTAGCACGATTGAAGTTTCAGAAATCAAGAGGCTACCATGTTGACTCATAGAGAA
>JAGWBW010000202.1:0-6314 GCA_021295695.1 Candidatus Latescibacterota bacterium | reverse complement strand
TGTGGATGTGGTGGTTTGCGGAGGTGGTCCGGCTGGTATTGCTGCTGCGATTGCGTGTGCGCGGCAGGGTGCCAGGGCGCGGCTGATCGAGTTGCACGGTAGCCTGGGAGGGGTGTGGACGACGGGTGCCTTGAGTTGGATTATCGATTCAGCGGACAAGCCCGGCATTATGGCGGAGATTACGTCTCGGCTCGATGCGCGGGATGCGCGCAGGCTTCGCGCTTCTGAAGGAAAGAACTACGCGTACGATGTCGAAGAGATGAAGTTGCTTCTCGACGAGATGTGTGTCGAGGCGGGTGTTGATATTCGACTGTTGACGCGCGTGGTTGGGGCAGCGCGTGATAGCGAGAACAGGCTTTCGGTTGTGATTACGGAGTCCAAAAGTGGGCGAGAGGCATGGCATGCGAAGGCTTTTGTCGATGCGACTGGCGACGGTGATCTGGGGGCGCTTTGCGGATGCGGGTTCGATGTCGGCCATCCGGAAAGCGGGGATGTTCAGCCGATGAGTCTGATGGCGTTGATTACAGGGTTGCAGTTCGATCAGATTGAACCCTATGTGGGCGGGTCTATGACAGAGCCAAAGCAGAGGCTGTTCGCGCTGATGGACGAGATTGGTGTTTCGCCTTCGTATGGTCATCCGACTTTATTTCGGATCAGGGATAATCTGTTCGCACTGATGGCGAATCACCAATATGGCGTGCAATGCGACGATGCCAATGCGATTACAGAGGCGATGATTCGCGCACGTCGAGAGGTTCATACACAAGTGGCTGCTTTGCGGACGCTCGGCGGTGTGTGGTCGGATATGCGCGTTGTAGCAACGGGCGCGCAGATTGGTATTCGGGAGGGACGGCGGATTCACGGGCGGTATGAGGTGACTGGGGAGGATCTTCTGCGGGGTGCGCGGTTTGAGGATGCCGTTTGCAGGGTCACGATGGGGATTGATGTGCACTCGACTGATCCGAAGAAAACGAAGATTGTGGAAGCCAAGCCGCACCGGTCACAGCCCTATGATATTCCACTTCGTGCTCTGATCGCGCGGGATGTCGATGGTCTGCTGATGGCGGGTCGTTGTATCAGTGGTGATTTTATAGCGCATTCGAGCTATCGGGTGACTGGAAACGCCGTGGCAATGGGACAGGCTACCGGCGTTTGTGCTGCCAGAGCTGCTCTGTCGGATAGGTTGCCCCATGAGGTTCCGTGGTGTGAGGTGAAAAAGGCTCTTGATGTTATCAATGGGGTGACTGGTCCGATGGTAAAAAAAACTGGTGGGCGGTATATTAAAGCGGAGCAAGCAGATTGTGGAACAAACTGTTTACATTGAGACATCGATATTCAGTTTCTACTATGAGCGTCGTACTGATCCAGCAGCGATTGCGATGCGGGACTGGACACGTCAGTGGTGGGATAGGCATCGTCACTATTATCTTATCTCGACCAGCACAGCCGTCCTGGCTGAATTGGATATCGGTAAACTGCCACACCGAGATGAAGCTTTAAATTTGGCACTTACTCTGCCAGCAATTCCGCCTGGGGAGGAGATCGGTGAGATTGTGGAGGTCTATATTCAGCATCATCTGATGCCACGCAATCCTCTTGGAGATGCTTTACACCTTGCTCTGGCATCGTTTCATAAATTTGATTATCTTCTCACCTGGAACTGTGAGCATCTTGCCAATGCCAACAAGTTTGGACATATTCGTCGCATCAATGCATTGTTGGGCCTACATGTACCAATTTTGACAACGCCCCTGGAACTGATGGGAGGTGAGTAGTCATGGACGCCTATCAAAAATTAATTGACAGCATACGAGAGAGTCGCGAGAGAATGTCAGAGGAATGCGACCATGATCTGTACAGATATTTAGCGTATCTACAGTCTTTCAATGACACATACTCGAAGCAAATTGAATCATTTCTAAAGTTGCGTGATTCTGCTCCTCCACAAGTCTCGATATCTTCGTCAGAATAAGGCGTCTCTTTTAGTTGATCCCCATCGGATGGTTTGTCTGGTGGGGTTTCTTTGTAGATCCTGCTGTGGGGAAAAAGAAGGAGAAAAGGTATGGGCGCGAACTAATGATGAATAGCCAAAAGAATCAGAAATCTCAAAGTGTTCAATTCTCAACCCGTGCTGAGGATTATGATCGCCTGCAGCCGATTCGGATTGAGATGTTTGAGTTTTACCACAGTCTGGCTATGGATTTTATTCCTTTTGATGACCAGACGGAATTTCGGATGCTCGATTTGGGATGTGGAACGGGTATATTTCTCAATTGTGTGCTGATGAAATATCCAAAAGCAACGTGTGTGGCTATCGATTTCTCAGATGAGATGATGAAATTTGCGGCTCAGAAAGTGGGCACTTTTTCAGATCGCGTAGCGTTTTTTCAGAGAGATCTCAATGAGGGGCTGTTAGAAGGTTTGGGATCTTTTCAGTTTGTGGCATCGTTTTCGACAATTCATCATCTTACAGATGAGAATAAGGTTCGCATATTCAGGCAGATTTACGATGTGCTTGAGACAGGTGGCTGGTTCTTTTTTATCGATGCCATGTCCACGCGCTTTGACGACGATGTCTATAGGTTGGGGCGAAGGCGGCTCACTCTGCGCCGAGAGGAGAGATTTGAAGAAGCTGGGATTGATATTGAAGAGGCGAATCGGGTGCGTGAGATTATTGAACAGGTAGATGAAGACAGTCCGGAGAGAGACCGGATATCTCGTTTTTCTTCCCAGGTTGAATGGCTAAAAGAGGCGGGCTTTCGATCTGTAGATTATATCTGGCATTTGTGGATGGAACATTTTATCATTTGCCGAAAGTGAGGTGCGATCCTTAGTGCATGTGCCACTGGGATAGCAATGCCATCAGTACGTACGGGTAGATAGATTGCTGCATTTGCAGTTTGCCCGGTGAGTGATCGGCATGGTGATCGCCGTAGATGACGCGATCAATCAGCAGGGCACCAAGGCCCAGTGCCGCCAGGAGTGCCGCCAGGAGTGCCGCCAGTGGGTAGTCCACGACTCCCTCGAGTTTTTCCATCCCTACTCTCATCCTTCGGTCAGGTTCGGCAATCCGCGGACCGTTATCGCCCACCCCCAAAAAATTTATTGCGTGCATCACAGAAACCACCTTGCTGATAGAGTCGTCACAAGATTAGTAAAATTTCTGTCGCAAAACGCTATCTATTGGAGCATTTATGTCTATCATACGATATCCGGGAAAGGCATTTGGTCGCAGCAAGTCCGTTGCGCACAATGGCCTCGTCTATACGGTTGTCACTGCGCCGGATGTGTCCGCAGACCTCGAGAGTCAGACCCAGCAGGCTCTTGAACAGTTGGACGCGAATCTCGCGGAGGCTGGAACTGATAATCTATATCACAGATATGTCAAAGAAACCTATTCTCAATGCGGTTTGGGACGCATGGATTGGTTCAGACAATTGGCCCCAGCGCGCCTGTGTGGAGGTTGAGCTGGAGGGAGATACGCTTGTAGAGATGGTCGTGATTGCCGCGAAATAGGTGGCGTATGTGGAATATAAAAAATGAGTGAAGACAAGATTGTTAAAAAAACAAAAATGCCCGCTACGATTGAATCCTTGCAGACGGATCTTCGCGCGCTTGGCGTGAGACCGGGGATGGTCGTGTTGGTGCATTCGTCTTTGAGTGCGATGGGATGGGTGTGCGGAGGGGCTGTGGCGGTTGTTACCGCGCTTCAGAAAGTTCTGGGTTCTACGGGAACGCTTGTGATGCCCGCGCACTCATCCGGTCTGAGCGAGCCGAGCAAGTGGGAGAGTCCTCCTGTGCCTGAGTCGTGGTGGCCGGTGATACGCGAGAATATGCCGGCTTACGATCCAGTGCTTACGCCCACTCGTGCTATGGGCATTATTGCGGAGACATTTCGCAAGCAGAGAGGGGTTCTTCGTAGTTCACATCCGCTGGACTCATTTTGTGCATGTGGGCCTCAGGCGTCGTATGTCGTGGATGATCATTCACTGTCTTTTGGCATGGGTGAGCATTCGCCGCTTGCGAGAATCTACGATTTGCACGGTTTTGTTCTTCTCCTGGGTGTGGGGTATGGAAATAATACGTCTATGCACCTTGCGGAATATCGGGCGAATTTTTCAACCAAACGCATTGTGCAAGAGGGTGCGCCCATTTTTGTGTCGGGTTCAAGGACATGGGCTACCTTTGAAGATGTTGACATCGATAGTTCGGATTTTGATCGCATAGGTGAGGATTTTTTTCGGTCAGACGCGGGGCAAGTTGTGCGCCAGGGCAAGGTTGGTCTCGCGAGTTGTCAACTTATGCCACAACGCGATGTCGTGGATTTCACGGTTGATTGGTTGGAAGAGAATAGATAACCTATAGGAGAAGATATGTGGCCGTCCTTGAGGGACTTTCTTCGGGTTCCCGGTGAACTTACAGGCAAAAATGTCCGCATTGCCGTTATTGATGGAGAATTTCCAAACCACCCCGATATCAGTACAAATGAACGGCGTACATCCTACTTAGTACGGGGCATGTCAGAGCCTGAAACGCCTCCCGAGATATTTCAGGCGGAGCCTGGTCCGTGGCCAGGTGGCTGGCATGCGTGGATCGGGTGCCGAATCGCAGGGGATATACAGGGGTGTAGCACCCGAAGCAGATCTGTTTCTTGTTGCTCTGTACTCACGCGAGCCGGAGTATGATCTTGAAAAGGCACATATTAAGGCACTGGAATGGGTTTTGCATAATTGGCGGAAGTACGAGATACGAGGGGTATTATCAGCAAGTAAAAGTCGGATAGGTTCAGGTCTTTTCCCATGGCAGACGGACCCACGTCGCATCTTGTGTGAAGAATTAGCTTCTGAGGGCGTGTTTGTAGTTTCCGGGTCGGGAAATCGACCGGATGAGACTACTGGCATAGCTGAGGCCGCAGCCCCGTCTGTCCTTTCTGTTGGAGGTGTAGCGATTCCTCCGGATGGGGATCCACATCGGGCCGAGATGTTTCAGGGATGCCGGGGAACTACATTTGAGGGAAAATGGATTCCGGATATTCTGGCACCTGCGGAGAATGTTGTTCTTCCCCATAGAAACGACGAAGAGATAGAAAACCATTTTTATGCAAAGATGGACGACATTCCATTTCGTTACGCCCGCACATGTGGTACATCTTTCTCGGGGCCGGCTCTTCTTGGGGCAGCCGCCTGTCTGTGGCAAGCTCATCCGAGTTGGACAGCCCGCGAAATGAAATCAGCACTGATATCGTCATCGCTGAAGAGATCCGAATGGTCCGATCTGCGCGCTGGCTTGGTGTCAGTCAGCGGTGCTGTGGATAATGATGTAGCTGAGCCTCCGCATGAGTCTGTGATGAGTCCCTACCAAAACTGGTCATTCTGGCGAAAAAGCTCTCTGGAACACAGGCTGGATCGACTCAATAGCAACAAACCCGATGCAGTAAAGGATGTAACCCTCTCGCTTATTGGTGATGATCTCCCACACCGGGCTGTAAGTCTAATATGCAAGCAAACAAAGCATCACATAGCAGATGTTCGCGCTGCGGCTTTATGCGCTCTTCTTGGCGGACCACCGTCCCAGGTGAATTCGGACTATATACTGAGCGCGTTTCGAGATTCTTCGCCAATTGTCCGGATGGCGGGTGTGTACTTACTACGAGGTCGTTCAGATTTGTGGTCTGAATGTAGAGCGTTCTTCCGCGATCTCTTCGACGATATGAGCTTAGATGTTCGTATTGAATCCTTGCACCTTGCGAGAAGAATGGCTTATCCAGATTTTGCCGAGGGAATCATCGCTGGCCTCGAAGAAGACGCCCGGATGAGGCGGGTAGCGAATTTCGCGGCCCGACAAGATGCACTGGAAGCTATAACAGGGCAGCGATTGCCGCTAAAACCTCCTTTTGTACCTGGCCAACCCTCTCAGGAGGACTCGCTTCGGGTTGCTCGGGTTAATCTGGTACATCGATGGGAGGATTGGCTCAGCGAGAACTGGCTGGAAGAGAATAGGTCGAAATAAACCTATGGATATTGGATAAAAGAGCTTAAAAATATATGGTCAAAATCAGAAAATTAAAGCAGTTACGGCGCGGGGATCTGCATATAATGGATGGTTATGTTTCTACTGATAGGTACCAGGTCTCGAAGACTGAGACCGCTGATGAGTTCTGCTTTATTCTGAAGCGTGAAAAATTGGATGAACCCTATGTGAAACGCTGGTCAATATTGGATGAGGATTTCAGGAACTACAGCGAACTTGTCAATCAGGGTCTGTCGCTGGGAGCCTACGACGCTGGTCGGCTTGTGGGTATCGCTATTTCGGAA
>JAGWBW010000201.1 GCA_021295695.1 Candidatus Latescibacterota bacterium | reverse complement strand
CCATCACCGGATCGGTAATCGCATCCCAAATTCGAGCCGCCAATAGCACATTGCCCACGCGAAACGGATGCATGCCCAGCGTAATATTAAAGATGGGGCCTGAGAGCTTTTTGATCGAATTGACACTTGTATTCATCGGCAAGACGCCGACGCCATAAGCGATCTTTTCGAGCAGTGGTATCGGCGGATAATCCCGCCCAATAGGTTCGCCCTCGCCCCAGGGTTCTGCTTTTTGGCCTTTTTTATTCGTGGACACAAAGTCCTCCCAGATTGTTTACGGAATACCCAATACGGCCTTCAGACAAGCATCTATCTGACGCATAGCAGATGCGGATAGACTGCCTATCACGCGGAGAACCAGCGATTGATCATAGGTAATTAGATTTTCACATTGAATGACTGAATCGAGTCGAAGTCCCGTCTGTTGACCTTCATCCGTAGAGATATCAACAAGATACTGAGTTGTAGCCCCGACTTTACGATGGCGACTGCTGGTGATGAGCGCGAGAATCGTGTCATCAAGCCGCTGGTTCCATACATTTGATTGCACAACAAGTGCCGGACGCACCTTGCGGCCAGTTTGATCACTATAAGGAAAATCCACAATGACAATATCACCTCGTCGGATCTTCATTATCTCTCCGTGGATCGAGTTCATTGTAGATATCCATTTCCTCTTCGTCCCATCCGGCACGTAGTCCCGCTCTGATGAGCAGGTTTTGCATTTCATCGTCTCTTAGTGGCGTATCATCGTAGAGTTTCATCTGATCGAATATCTCTGCTGGCAACACAATATATTCTACGTGCGTTTTTGGATCGGTCAGGCGCACTGGATGCCCTTTAGAAGCGCGAACTATCTGTTGAATTTCTTTAGGGATTATAGTCATGTCTTCCTCCAAAATATGTGGGTTAGAGTAGATAAGATCAAAATTCCAACGCTTCTTTCCGGTTTCTACTCTTAAAATACTCGTCCCAATCTTGAAATGCATACAAAACTTCTATAGTTTCTTCATTTATCCTATCCGGATGGACAACTACACCGACAGCAGATAATTGCCACTTATTGTCTGGCGACAGTCTAACACCATATCCGAGTTTTCGTTCTCCTGTCGATATAGAGAGCATATAATCTTCAGGCTTGTCCAAAATACTACTTAGAGCCAGATGGTCTATCTCCTTCTCGGAACCGTGTCCTGTATAAGTGTCTCTTAGAGAATTTTTAAGAGACTGATACTTTTCCTTTAATTGTGTTCCGTAACGATCAGTCTCAAGATAGTAATAGGCCGAAATGTGGAGAAGTCTATCATTTGGTAATTTCAGATTTAGAATCTGAGCATCCTCCGGTTTCATTTGCGATATATTTATATCTCTTGGAGCGTACCGAGCGAATTGGGTAATCTGTTCCGTCCCGAACACCGCGATTTGTATAAGCGCCATATACGTAATCCCGGTGGTGATTGCCATTTCCCGCGACGAGATGCCAAAAACTTCTCCCGTCAAATCCAGAACCCCCATCTGGCGCGCCTGCTCTGCCTGTATCAACGCGCGTGGGATCGCCACCTGCAACTTGTAGGAGCGTTGGCATTGTAACGGTGGCTACGGCAGTTTGTTTGATAAATTCGCGTCGGTTCATGAGTATCTCCGGTTGTCAGTAGTCAAAATCAGTCTGCTGTACTTTGCGAACCCGAATGGCAAATGCTTCTTGTGGATTTTTTACTGTGATCTGGTGAATGTCTTCATCGGTAAAGTTCGCTTTTCGCATCAGTGGGATAAATTGGTCAAAAATGGCATTATAAGGCTTAAAAGGACGGTCGCCATATCCAAATGAATTGCCGTCGTGAGAAAGCAAAACCCGGGGCAAGACGCCAAATCTTCTCATGTGGCGCAGCACATCGAGATGCTGATTGAGCGTTTTTTCGCCGATGCCATCCAGTCCGATCCACGCACCTGCCTGCGCAACCGGGGTCAGGTCGGCGAGGTCTTTGACGCGTTGTGCGTGTGCCCAGATCCAGGCTTCTGGGTGTACGCCCATTTTTTCGAGCATCGCAACTTGTTCGACAGCGGCATCCGTGCTGCCACTTGTGTGCGAGACAATTATCAGGCCCGTTTTGAGATGGGTTATGCCCGCCGCCAAAATGAGTTTTTTGTCTATGTCAGATGGCATGCCGGGGTCAACGCCAATTTTGATAAATCCCGGGCGAATATCTGTCCCATCGATCCCGTTTTCCCATTCGTCAATCCAGCGTTGGGCAATTTGATCAGCCGTTTCTTCAAAGGCGTGCGCTGGCACATAGCGATCGTGCGCTGCGCCAAAGTACCCGGTATTGGTCAGGATTTGCATCCCGGTTTCTTGTGAGATGCGCCGAAGCAAATCCACGCGCCGACCAAAATAAGCTCCCGTGCATTCGCAAAGCGTTTGCACGCCGAATACTTTTAACATTTTGAGATAGGGAATAACCCTGGCGAATAATTTTTCTTTGTCGTATTGCGCCACTTTGACCGGCTGCCCGCCAAAAATGGACATGATGTGTTCGTGGGGGAGGGTGAACCCCATCTGCTCGAGGGCTATCGGTCCGGTTACAGTCATCACCTGTGGCGCTGATGCAAAAGCCGACGGTACAATTGCCAATGCGCCCGCAGTAGCGAGACTTTGTTGTATAAATGTTCTTCGGGTAATCATTGCGCTCTAAAAATTGTGTACATTATGCCCTTGCAGGGGGAACCAGATGCAATCTATGACAAATACCAATCCCGTGCTGAACGCTTGCGCTGCCAGCAGGCCGATGAAAAAAGGTTTTCCTTTTTCATATAACTGGACACCGCCCATCTTCATCACAACAACTTTGATTGACCACACAATAAACACTGAAAATACCGTTTTACTCACGCCGTAGTTCCCTTGCATGGCCAGGCCGATTGGATGCAGCGGCCAGGAGGGGATCCAGTAGCGAATCACGGTCAAAATCGCCATAGCACCGGCGCCAACTCCTGCCCACATCACGCGGCCATCACCTCCGAGACCCAGGGGATTGCGGATCGCGTTCATCGCAAAATCAAATGCCCGCGGGCCAACGTGTTTGAGGCCCATGTTTCCCAGATTATAAGCCCCGTATTCATAGCTCAAGTAAAGCGTGTTGACAATGGAAATCACAAAGCCCACGGCGAGTGATGCCCAGATCACCCCTGTAATCCGCCGGGGAGTTACGGTCTTATCCACTGCTTTCACTGCCTGTGAAAACGACGGCATCAAAAAGCCTTTGCCGATGTCGGGAAAAAAATTGAATACCCGCATAAACGCCAGCGCAGTGATGCTCGAAACGCCCATGATCGATGCCGAACCAAACGCCTGTACCACAGCGTCATTTGGCTCCAGCCGATAATAGGCATAGACCAGACCCAGCTCGGAAACAGCGCGTGCCAGGCCCAAAAATAACAACATCGCCAGTCCTAAAAATATCACTGCAACCCATAATGCCATGCCGGTTGCGACCAGCCAGCACGTTGCAAATATTAGCGAAAGGACAAGGCCAAATACAGCCGTGCGATATGATAACAGCTCTCCGCGATCATCTATTTCACAACTCGGATCCAGGGCTTTGCGCCACACCGCCTTCAGATGTGTGCGCGCCATCCACAAGCCCCACACGGCGAGAAAAATGAGCGCGCCCATGCTCTGCCAGTTTAGCAGTTCATTTTCCCAGTGCAGACTGGATGAACCGAGGGGATATCCAAAAATATTCGAGGCATAGATCTGGAATGCAGTCAAGACAATAAAAAACCACACGCTGAACAATACATCCAGTCGCGCAAAATAGCCAAAGCCTATGGCGTAAAAACTGAGGCGAAAGGGCAATGCGGGAAAATCGGGAAACGCCCGCCAGTTCATTCCCTCGATAGAGATATGCGGGAAAGCTGGCGAAAAATAAGATCCGATATTCCACAGCTTTAATGCCATCACAAGGCCAAACGCGATCCAGAACAATGGGGACCGAAGCGTTTTTTCCAGCGTGCCACCCGGCTCGGTCTCGGTCAGCAGGCTTCCCACTTCTACAAGCGGATATGCCAACCGCTCGTAATCCACCCATTGCTTTCGCAAAATTACCACTACGCTGAATACCGCAAATCCCATCGCGCCCAAGAAGCACGTCCACCAGAATATTGGTGAGACCCATACGCGCCAGGGAAAAGTTCCCTTTCCGCCCTCGTAAAATCGCGCCATCTCTCCGCCCGTGTTGGTCGGCACCAGCCAGTGCGGGATGTGTTCGAGTAAGTACGTCGTCCAGCCGTTTTCCGTTGAGGCAAAATAATAAGGCGCGGCTACCACGCCGATCAGATGCCCGCTGATTCCGTCGTAAGACACCGAGATGCCGACCAGCCCAGAAGCCAGGACCACCAGCAATTCCGACCGGGTCAATGCCCAGGTCGA
>JAGWBW010000200.1:4701-5053 GCA_021295695.1 Candidatus Latescibacterota bacterium | reverse complement strand
GAAGCATCTTTTCCACCTGAGTTGGTAAGAGATTCTTCGACTCCGCTGCGCTCCGCTCAGAATGACAGGGCAATAGCGCGTCGCCGAGAAGGGGCAAAATGAGTTTTAAAACAGTCTCTAAGTAATTGTCGTTCATATAAGAAGAAATTACTATATTTTTTTAGAAATTAATACACACGTATGTATAAATCGATGTAGAAGTAAAAAATAAGAGCCAAATGGGTTCAGGTGAAATCCCAATCAGTTAGCAAGAGTTTGAAAGTAGAAGAGTTCATGTTTGAAATCGGTACAATTCTCGACAGTAAATATCAGATCCAGGCGCACCTGGGAACCGGGGGCATGGGCGAAGTGT
>JAGWBW010000200.1:0-4433 GCA_021295695.1 Candidatus Latescibacterota bacterium | reverse complement strand
TTGGCTTATATCCATGCGCAGGGTGCAGTGCATCGCGATCTCCAACCGTCCAATATTATGGTTTTGGAAACAGTAGAGGGGATTGAGACCACGATCTTGGATATGGGATTGGCGAAATTCAGGCATCTGCATAGCGTTTCCATTACGCAGACGGGCGCAACGATTGGGACGGCAGAATATATGTCGCCAGAACAAGGTAAGGGACTCTGGGTAGATCATCGATCAGATTTGTACTCATTGGGCGTGATTTTATACGAGATGCTCATGGGCACGCCGCCATTTTCTGGACAAAATCCAATATCCGTTATTTTGAAGCATATTCGAGAGATGCCGCCACCAATAGACGAAGTCAATATCGCTGTTCACGAACAGATGAAACAAATTGTGTTGAAGTTGCTGGCAAAGGGAGCTGTTGATCGCTATCAGTCTGCAGAGGAATTGATGCAAGCCTTACCATCGGAACTCGTGCTGCTGGAGGACGAGCAGCGCGATGTGCATAGAAAAGTTGTGCGCCCACAATTTGTCGGGCGGGAATCTGAAATGAAGATACTGAGTGCGATGTTGAAGGATGTACAGGCTGGCAAACAGCGCATGGTTTTGATCTCCGGTGAGCCTGGTGTGGGTAAATCGAGACTGGCCGAAGAACTATTGGGCGACGCTCTAATCCACGATTTTCTGTGTTTGAAAGGCGCAGGGCAGGAAGAGGGTGGGCAAATATACGGTGCATTGATCGATGCTTTTCGACAGGTAAAGACGACAGATTTGATGGCGGGATTGCCCGATTCATTAGAGACGGATAAGTTTTTTGTTATGGAGCGTTGGTTGCAGGTGCTAAAACGTCTGCGACAGAAACAGCCCATTGTGTTGTGTTTGGAAGATATTCAATGGCTTGATGAATTGACATTGGAATTTTTGCAGTATGTATTGCGCGATCCGGAACCCTGTCCGTTTTTGTTATGTCTGACTTGCCGATGGTCTAACTTGGAACCGCTTTCAGAGGAAATCGAGAATTTTATACACAGCAATGAATTTGCCGAAGCGACCCAAATGCAGTTGAAAAATCTACCGCGAGAAGAAGTGGGATATTTAGCGGCATCGATGTTGGGGGAGCGGTCTATACCTTCTGATGCCTTGCAAACTCTATTCAGAGAAACAGGTGGGCAACCCCTGTTTGTCGTGGAGGCGGTGAGGACGTTGGTAAATGCCGATGTGGTTCGGCAAGATGTATCCGGCGATTGGCAGTGGGGAGAATTTCCTGAAACTTTGTTGTCCGATGATATTTCAGAGGTTTTGTACAGGCGCATAACTGCCCTGTCTGCTGTGCAACAGCGGGTGCTGGAATACGCCTGTGTTTTTATGAGTGATTTTTCTTTTGAATTACTGGCTGCGGTTTGGCGCGGTGATGAGTTAGAACTATTGGATATGCTGGACGACCTCGTTGCAGAAGGGCTGTTAACGACTTATGGTAATAAAAAAGAACGGTATCAATTTTCACAGGGTTTGTGTCGGCGAGCAATTTATGACCGCCTGCAAGATGTGCGGCGGCGTCTGTTGCATCGAGAAATAGGCAATGCTCTGGAAGAGACGGAAGATGCGGAAGAATTGACAGAAGATTTGGCGGATCATTTTGCGGCGGCAGAAGAACAAAATAAGGCTGTGAAATATACGCGTCTATCAGGCAAAAAAGCATTGGAAAAACACGCTTATCGCCAGGCATTGATGCGATTTGAGGCTGTACGGGACTGGACAGCGGATGACGTTTTTGAATCGCAGGTAGATGCTATTGATTTTTTGTGCGATTATGCAGATGTGCTGCGCAATTGTGGTCAGCACAATAGAGCACTGGAACTTTTGGATGAGGCAAAGGCGTTATTGCCCGATGATCGGAGAGATTTGAAAGCGCGTATTTTGAATCGTGAAGGTATTATTCACAGCGTACTTCAACAGGAGGAAATTGCCGAAGAATATATGTTGGAGGCATTACAACTGTATCGGGAATTGGAAGATCTCGACGGAGAAATTCATGCGTTGGGTAGTTTGGCTTATTTGTGCGACGTATCTGGACGGCACAAAGAAGCGATTGTGTATATGCGTCGGGAAATAGAGAAATATGCAGCCTTAGGAGAAGCTCAAAACAAGGCTATTGTACAAGGGCGAGAAGGTATGGTTGCATTGGTGGAATTTCGATTTGAGACAGCCAAAGAACATCTAAAAGCAACTGTAAAAACATCTCAGCAACTTGGGCTTGAGCACCATCGCCTTTGGGCACTTAATTTACTTCCAAGAGTTTATTTTTATTTGGGCGACCTCAACCGTGCGGAAGCCGTTTCCCTCAAAGTCATTGGTGAATGGCAGAAGCAAGGGCTTGTATATGGGGAGGCAATGAATTTTCTCTATATGGGAGAATTGGCACTGGAACGCGGTGATTTTGCCGAGGCATTGGAATATGCAGAGGTCTCAATAGAGCGATTTTTGGAAATACCGCGAAGAGATTACATCTATCGCGCTTATGCGATAGCGGCAACGGCTGCGGCGAGAATGGGAAATGTGGAAACAGCACTTGAATGGGCTGAAAAAGCCAGCGAAGGTGTGCAGCAAGCAGCGGGGATGTACACGGGTATATTGCCCCTGGTGTATTGTGGTATTGGCGTTGCTTTGGCTAAAGCAGGGCGGATTGCTGAGGCTGAAGAGGCTTTTGAGCAGGCTATTGAATGCCGAAGAGAATCAAAAGGCGATCACTGGGCGCGTGCGTTGCTGATGGCAGGGGAGTTTTACCTTGAGCGTGATAGAATGACAAGAGCTAAGGCACATCTCGAAGCGTCAAAACAGGCGTTTGAAGAAATGGAAATGTCCTATTTTCTGGAGAAAACACAGGTGTTATTAAATCAATCAGGTGAACCTTCTCGTAACGAGAATGCTGCATCCAGTTCTGCGGTTCCAGTTGGTACGTTGTCTGTTGATCGCTGGAATTTGCTCTATGATATGAGCCAGGAATTGACAATAGAGCACGATGTCAAAGTGCTATTGGATCGAACTTTGGGCAATTTGTTGACTGTCTATCCAGCAGAGCGGGTGATTGTTGCGATTAAAAATGATACCCCAAAAGACTTTGTGGTTGATGCGGTGCTCCACCTCAATCTAGAATCGGATGATGCAGAAGCACTGAGTGGGGTATTATTCGCCGCGTTATTGAGACAAATGAACCCGTTTTGAGCATTGATGCACAAACAGATGAAAGGCTCAATCGGTATCAGAGTGTGATAGACTACAATATTCGGTCTGTATTGTGCGTGCCCTTATTTCATGTTAAGGAAGGTGTTATCGGTGCGCTATATGTAGATCATCGTGGCTTGGGCAACGCATTTTCTGAAGAAGATCAGACGTTTTTGCAGGTATTTGCGAATCTGGTGGGGGTAGCACTGGTCAATGCGAGGATGTACGAACAATTGGAAGAGAAAGCACAATATTTGCAGCAAGAGGTCGAAAGACGGCACCAGCTCGGCGATCTGTTTGGGCAAAGTGATGCGATGCAGGCAATCTACTATCTTATCGAACACGCTGCAAAGAGTGATATTACTGTGCTTGTGCAGGGTGAAACAGGCACGGGCAAAGAATTGGCTGCGCGTGCCATACACTACAATAGTACACGCAAAGGCCAGCGATTTTTGTCGCAAAATTGTGCTGCTCTTTCACCAGAGTTGCTGCAAAGTGAGTTGTTTGGGCACAAAAAAGGGGCGTTTACTGGTGCGACTGAAGATCATAAGGGGATTTTTGAGGAAGCCAATAGGGGTACGGTTTTTTTAGATGAAATCGGAGATGCCCCGCCAGAGTTGCAAAGGAGCTTGTTGCGGGTGTTGCAAGAAGGCGAGATCCGGCGGGTGGGAGAAACAGGGGATCGCACAGTGGATGTACGCATTATTGCAGCGACCAATCGAGACTTAAAACAGGAAGTTGAAAAAGGCTCTTTTCGTGAAGATTTGTATTACCGGTTGCATGTGATTCAGATCGATATGCCGCCTTTGCGAGAACGCATGGAAGATATGCCGTTACTAGCCGAACATTTGCTCATTCAAATAAAAGAAAGTGTAAACAAGTCGGTTGGGGGGCTGACAGTGGGTGCGATCAAGGTGCTCACAAGTTACAAATGGCCTGGTAATGTGCGCGAGTTGGAGAATGAGATTCGGCGTGCGGTTGCATTGGCAAAAGAAGATGGTGAAATTACGCCGGATTTGTTTTCAGAAGCTGTTGGTCGTGCGGTGCCGGATGTCTCTGTCGAATACCAGGGACGTTTAAAAGATAGTATGCAGGAGTATGAGAGACGGTTGATTATGGATGCGCTCGAAAAATACGAGGGTAATATTAAGCGTACGGCCGAAGAACTGGGGTTGGTGCGCGCCAGCTTGTATAGAAAGATGAATCGTTTGGGGTTGAGA
>JAGWBW010000199.1 GCA_021295695.1 Candidatus Latescibacterota bacterium | reverse complement strand
GCGTTCTACCGTTTTCTACCTTCTGCCGTGAGTTAGTACTACCATAGCGACATTTCCCATTGTGTCTATGAACTGCTATTGTATCCCTATTCATCTCTTTTTTTCAGCCACAAAAACATAAGGGGCTTGATCGTTTTTCACAATATTCTTCATAAAAGCCACATAGGTCTCGTAATCTGACCGAGGTATTTGTTTTTCATCCAGTCTGAATATTCGGGTATAGTACAATGCGCCATCTGAAAAATGACTGGTGGTTTTGAAAAAGCCGAATGGCGTTGTGATTTCCACTGGTTCAGGCGCAGTTTCCAGAACATAACCTTCTGGTATATCAACAGATAGAGAATCAATGTACGTATATGGATAAGAAAAGTACACAGAGAATTGCCGTTTCTTAGCTCTGGGCACACTCCCAGGCCTGACGCGGTTCAAGATATTGGGGTTCACAAATAGTCTCTTTGCGCTTCGGGAACCAAATTTTCTGGACGTACCACTAACGCGTACCTTAAGTGGCTGATCAAAGTCCTGGTGCAGATGGTCAATCTCATAAGTTGCCAGATCCAGCACGGGTAAATACCTGCCCAATCTTCCGCCCAAATAGCGCTTGCGATCTTCTCCCTTGTTATTCCGCAGACTGTGTCTCAATCGCGTTGCAATATTACCCGTACCCGACAGCTGCCCTGAAAACGCGAGTTCGCCGGATGCTGTGAGATGGCCTTTTATAGTGCTAATCTGGCAGTTATCCCCACTCGTACTCTGCGGCGTGCGGACGATTTCTCCAGCGTTCTCCTTAACCACGAGCACATCGCATCCCTCATCTGCGGATGGCAACTCCCCCGCAGCTATGAGGTCAGCCGTGCATTCCAACCAGAGCGTATCGCGTTGTAAGGGGACAAATGTGATACAGTGGTTGAACTGATTGGAAGGAAATTCCCGAATCAACATGCCGCGGTCACGCGTGCCAATCAGAGTTGGATACGCCGAGATACCGCAGGCTTTGAGCATCGCAACCATGAACGTAGATAGATCCTTGCAGTCGCCATATTTATTTTTAAACACCCATTCTGCCGAATACGGTTGCCACGCACCAATACCCAGATCAATAGCCACAAACCGCGTGTGATCCTGGAGATAACGATAGAGAATCTCCACTTTCTGCCGGTCACTGCTGGCTCCAGATACCAACTCTCGCACTTTCTCTACGGCAGCCTGCGGCAGGTCATATCGACCATCAGCCAGTACCCCGTACCATTTTGCCACAGCGTCCCATGAGGCAAACGATCCTGGAGACTTCCCAATTTTGAATGCGACAGGCGCAAAAAAAAGTCCCACCTGGATTCTGTCTTCAGGAGGCATAGACCGTTCTTTGGCTCTGGGTTTAATATGCGTCAATTGCCACGCGCGCTCAGAAGCATTCTCCATTACAGGGGGCGCTGTCAACCCAACGGCATGGGTTCGATAATCAATTTTGTCATGCCCGACAACAGTATAGGTTGACTGCCGAACGGGAACATCCTCCTGTGGTAACCACGAAGGCCAGAAGAACAGGCTTTCATATTCCTTTTCATAGGTATATTCCACCAGATATGGAAACGTGCTGTCCTTCAGTTCAAATGCCTGGTATTTGGTATCCTGATACAACACGTACTCGGGAAAGTACGGGTTTTTCCGAATCTCGCCTTTGCCCAATTTTCGAATCAGATTGCCCTCTGCATCCAAAATTTTTCCAGAGATATGGGTACATTTGATATATCTATTTTCGCCAACCACCACCTGTCCGTACTTTCTTCCCGCTTCATTGTTAATTTTTACAATCCGATGTTTGCGGTATATCGCCTTATTTTTGCCTTTTATGATAAATTCGTTTTCATCCAGCACAACAACCGCATCAGCGGCCTCCTCAATACAGTCCGCACCTGCTGGTACATAGGCAGCAATCAGCAAGGCTACAAGTATAAAAAACCTGGAGCTCATATCTCCACCCCCTTCTTATTCATCGGTTTGCTTTCGGCGCAAGACAATCTGCCCTTGATCGGCACTCACAATCTTTGTATAAGCGTTTCGCAGCCGGGAATATTGCGCCGGTGTGTAATAAACGCGGTTCACAGAAAACGTCCGCTGGAGACGCACGCGATTGCTGTCTGCCTGACAGCCAGACTGAAACCTGACCCCGAGGGATGTAACCTTTTGTACTTCGGGTATTTCAACAATCTCGAACCCCTCCGATAAGGCCATATCTACACTTTCCTCAGATGCAAAGCCGTAGTTGATCTCGACGGGAAAAAGCCTTTTTTCGCTCTTGAAGGGATTGGATTGACGCCGATGGAGCAGGCTCGAAGGACAATAGACCATATCGCCGACCACCTGGGCGTAATTTTGAACCCGATAATCGATTTTAACTTCCAAAGGCATATCGACATCTTTGTCCTGGATGACCTGAAATGTATCGATCGTCACATCTCCAAAACGATTTTCCAGAATATCTTTGACGTATTTCTCCGGTTTCTCTTCGGCCAGTTCCTTTCGTTCTGAAATCCCGCGGTACCCTTCAAGTTGCAGTGTTGTTTGGCATATAAGATCGCCGTTTTCGGTCAGCTTCGCCTGTGTATTTGCTCTGCTTGTGCTCGCATCTTTAGGCATGGGGATTTCGACAATTTTGCCTTCTTCCTCTCCAACCAAAAACCCTTTTCCAGACAAGAACCTGGGTGGCAACAGTACAAACGGACACTGACTGTCATTTGTATCCAAAAAATAAACGTCACCGTCTATGGACAGGTGTGCAATCGTGTAGTTGAGTTGCTGCAATTGAGGCCAGTTTTCTTGCAAACGCCCATTGGTGCGGGTGGAAATACGCAGCGGACTGGCTTCGAAACCAGCGGCTTTCAGCATCGCGATTAACAACATGTTTTTTTCGAACGAACTGCCCTTTTTTCTTTTGAGTACATCGTTAGGTCTTTTGCGACTTCCACTCGACGCAGATGTTTCAATCGAGTCTCTCACAAAGCTGTAAATAGCCTCTGCCCGGGTGCGGTCATCCTGTATCTCGGATGCCAGAGTGAGCACCCGTTTTTCTAAAGTCCTGGTTTTTCTCAGGAGTGGATTATAACTCTTCTGTAAGGTTTCCGCTAGGTCGTCCCATGTTTTAATGAATATGACAGGATCGGCCATTGTATCTTTGGGATTTCGATAAGAGACGATCTGAAAAAATAACGTGGCCCAATAATCTTTGAGCGTCGTGATATAAGGTTCCCGTTTAAGTGCTGGCAAATTTTCTACTCGCCATACAAATCTGCCGACAAAAGAGGTGCCCATTTGGGGGTCGGCAATTTGGAAGGACTCTCTCTGTGGATCGGGAACGTAGGCATTGCTGGCAAAGGCCCGATAATCGAAGCCCTCCGGAATAATCAGGGTCAACTCAGTGAGTTTGGTAAATTCCCGATGCTGGAACTGCCAGGGGGCGAGAAATGTCAGTCGTTCCGTGGTAATTTCATAGGCGTATTCAATAACAGACCCCACCTCCAAACCGGGTATGGCGAATACCTTTTCAGACCCATTTCTGCGCTTTTTTGTAAAAATATCTTTTTTTGAAAGTGTGATCTTTTTGCCATTGGGCAAAATAGTCTGTGCCCGCAATTCATCTATCTTGTCATCAGAACCGAGATAGATGGATACATCGCCATATTTTAGACCGCGTTCGGTGAGAATTTTGATTCGGGTATGCCGCTGAATCACAAGCTTGAATCGCAGTGTAATAGCGATAGTGCCTTTATCGAACAGAATAACGGCATCGGCTTCAGAGTCTTCGGGAATGCCACTCATGCCCAGAATATCTTCAGAAACATCCCCCCACTCCTGTGCCAGGAGTGGCCCCGCGTAAAATAGTAGCCCAAAGACTAGAATTTGTGCGGTTATATATCGCATATCGGTACCTCCTATTTGTAAGGATTTGGGAACAAGCTGACCTGTATCAGACGACTGGATTATTTTTTCACACTACTTGAAGCTGTCTCTCTAAGAAGCAATATGCGTGCCAACGTGAATTAGACTATACTATTATATACATAAGATATTATTTTTATTCAAGATATAAAAACAGAAAAGCCAGACTGAATCATATCAAGGACCGATATATAGTCCATAAAATAATTAGACTGGCTCTTATATATGCATAAAGTATTATTTTTATTCAGGATATGAAAATAAAAAATGCCAGACTGAATTATTTGTAAATGGCCGATATACAGTCTTAATCACTACTGATGTTATGCATACGTGTGCAATCTTAAAAAATAATAATATAATAATTTCTCTCTGTCAAGCTCGCTACCGCTTCTTCATACGCTACCTAATACACCCCAACGACAACAGATTCCTGCAACTCGGAGAACAGGCCCAGATTTCTCACGCCATCCCAGGGATAAGCGTCAATCGGTTTGGCGCGTTCGGCCTCATCGCGTTCGAGAAAGCGGGGCATAAAAAATTCTTTTGTGAGTGTGGTGAGCATCACGCGCC
>JAGWBW010000198.1:4434-8965 GCA_021295695.1 Candidatus Latescibacterota bacterium | reverse complement strand
TGTCGGTGCGACCAATGCGGTTGTGACGCCTCAGCTTGAGTTAGGGTATCCGCAGTATCGTTTTTTTCAATATTTTATCGCGCATGGCGGTATTGTAGCTGCTGCGCTGTTTGCTACATGGGGCCTGGACATGCGACCGACAGGGAGATCGGTTTTGCGCGTTTTTGTTTTGCTCAATGTTCTGGCTGTTGTTTTGATCGGCGTCAATTTGATGCTGAGGAGCAATTATATGTTCCTCTGCCAACCGCCCGTTACAAAATCGCCTTTTTTCTTTTTGCCATGGCCGTGGTATCTCCTGTTCCTCGATGGCATAGCTCTGGTGTTATTTTATGTGTTATTTGTACCATTTAAGATTCGGCGAAAAGCTGACAGGTTGTGATCTTCTTAAGTATATTTGTAGGTATAGACAGGCGTTAGTTCTCGAAAACAGGAGTAAATAAGACATGGTCCATCCCGATAAGAATGCCATTAGAAGAAGCGGCCTCACGATTTACGACCGTATTCCTTCAGGGCGACCAGATCTGTACATAGCAAGCAAGAAGCTCGAAGAAATACTGAAAGAAAGTTTAGTCGGATTTTCTCTCAGTGGCCTTGCGTTACGGACCAGATCAAAAGTTGTTAAGACTGAAGTATGCAAAGCAATAGGTTATCCAGTACCTGGGTCTTTCAAGAGGACACAGCCGAGATTCCCTGGACAGAACTTTGATGTATATATTCAGAAGTCGAATAACCTGCAGATTTGGAACGAGGAACTGGACGCATCGCGCAGGTACGTCATTGTGCGGGTAGATGAGGACACTCGGATAGGAAATGTCAGGGTGATTTCCGGAGCAGAACTCGCGAAACTGGACAGGACGGGTACATTAACTCAAATGAAAACCAAATGCTTTCCAAACCAATTTGTCAACAGTGTGCATAAGTTTGGTCTTTTTGTCTGATGTGCATTCAAAAGTCTGTTTTGACATTTTGATAAGTTGGGTTGCTGCTGCCGAATCTATTCTTGGAAGAGGGAACTGCTCAACATATTGCGTCATGAATCGTCTTCTTCCAGCATATAATTTATTGTTGAAACTCCGGTCGTAAAAGCACTCTATGAACGAGGAGTTGCCTACAGCAAGAGCCAGATAGGTAAGTTCGTGTTCTTCAGAGCATGAAATCCAATAGCAGTCTCCGTTTACTACGGTGCCATCTATGTCCAGCCAAAATGTTGGATGTTTAGCTATATCCCGAAAAACGATTTTGGCTTTTTCCCAAGCTTTTGGATCTTGGGGTACCCATATTTCATACCATTCTCTTCCTGCCTCAATTACATACTTTCTGCCTTCAAGCTGATTTCTGTGTTCTTCGAGATAGGCTTTCGTTTTTGGGTAACTCGCCAGGTTGACGGCACAACGCTTTCCTTCGAGAATAGTGTGAGGGTAGAGAATCTTGCTTTCTGGTGTCTTTGACCTGTACGGATTTCCAATGTGATGGGTTGTCAAATCTTTTAGTAACTCCGGCCGTTTATCCAAAGGCATGTCATCCCAGTCTGATCTTATGAATACGCGATCAGCGGTCGTTTTAACGCCCACTCTAATTTTGCCAAGATCCTTGAAGGTGGCAGCGGTATTCCTGCGAACTCTGTTTAGCCATTCTCTACTTTCCTTTGTAGTGATTCGCCAGATGTCCTCTGATCTTCGCCCTGAATCCAACTCTCCCTTCAAAACTCTGAAGTATCCGTTAGATTTTGTTTTGACATACCCGCTGCTTCGAAGGGCTTCGATTGGGCTCTCACAATTGCGCGCTTTTTTGACGGGATCAGATGTATAAATTGAAGTGAATTTGGCAGTCCTTTTTGGCTTTCCAGAGGTTTTTGGTTTTAGCATCAGGACCGCGGGAAGCACAGCCGCTTCAAAAAGTTTTGTGTCGCCAAGATCCCAAATATGTTCAATTTCATACATTTCTTTAATTCTGGCTCTTACAGTCTCCCCGGATCTGGTCGTCATGAATCGATTAGATACGATTATCCCAAGAATGCCCTCTGGATGAATATATTGGGCTATAGCAATAATGAATGCATAGTAGAGATCTACCCTGCCTGCCAGTCCGAATTGACGAGCTATGTCCTGGGACTTTTTTGCTCCCATTACCTGGGTTCTCACATAAGGTGGATTTGAGATTACGAGATCGAATTGTTCTGGTCGTCGGCGTTGGAAAAGGTCAGGCTGGGAGAAATAGCCCGCTGATTGAGCGAGGAAGTCCCGATTGTGGAACTCAGTAGCAACTTTTGGAAACTGGTTCTTTATTCTTTTTTTTGCAGCAAGCATCTCGGACTTATTGGTTTCGTATCCGCTTACGGATAAATGTAAATCCATTTCTTGTAAATTTTTCAGAACGGCAAGTAATAATTCACCGTCACCGAGAGCGGGATCGAATATATTGATGTCGCATGTGTTCTCTGGCGGTTGCCACAATTTCAGCATTTCTTTTGCAACGAATGCAGCCAGAGCCGGAGGCGTGTAATGCGATCCAGTTGATTTCTGTTCTGAATGGGCGCTTGTCATTATTTCCTCATCGCACAGTCGGGTTATATTCTGTCCAGATCATACTAAACGTTTGAGCACTCGTCAATATCAAAATCGTTTGCTATATGCTAAAATTCGCTACAACTCTTGCAGAGAAAGTCATACGCTTCAAATTCATTGAAATGATTGACCAATACGTAAAATGTCTGATTCTCCTGATACTTGTGGGCGCGAGTGTGTGTTTTGCGGCAACGCCTTTTACACCTCGTCATCCAGACCCTGTGCATGAGTCCTGGCGCTGGCGATCTTTTCCGGAATTGAAGGGGCAGGGGTTGTCGTGTTTGGCGCAGGATCGGGATGGCAATTTTTTATTTGGGACGGATAAGGGTATTTATCGCTATGACGGAATAAACTGGCGTCTCTTTCCGTTTGATGAGGGGATGGTTGGGACGCAGATCAACGCGCTTTCTGTCGCTCGGGACGGAAGTGTTTATGTGGGGTCTGATCGGGGTATTAGTCGATTCGAGAATGGGATGTGGGAACGGGTTTTTCCATCTGAGGGAGAATGGAATACCTATGATTTGCTGGAGGCACAGGACGGGAGCCTGTGGGCGGGTACGGAATGGGGTGCGCTCAGGTTGACGGCGGAGGGGACAACGCTGTATGTCGCTGCGGAAGATACAACAGGTATTCGAAAGATGGCATCCGATGCCGTGACCTTTGTTGCGGTTCCAGGTCGCGTTTTGCCCGGGAGGCCCAATCAGCGCTTTATGGTGTATGATGTGTGTGAAGCACCCAACGGAGCGATCTGGTTTGGAGATCTTCACGGCGATCTGATTCGATTCACATCAGAAGATGTTTATCAGCGTTTTGATGGGGAGATAGAGCAGGGCGCGTATCCGAGTATCTGTGTGACAAAAGACAGCGCTGTTTGGGTTGTGTATGGCGATAATAGCAAGAGCATCAACCGGTTTGACGGCGAGAAGTGGGAAGCATTTGAAATTGGTGATATCAGTCGTATCTACCATTACACATCGATCATAGAAAGCCGCGATGGGACGCTCTGGATTGGCGGTAATCGTCTGATTTCCCATAAGGACGGTGTGTGGCGCATCTCTGATCCAAAAGATACTGTGCCTTTGCCCTCGAACCGCATGGAATTTCACGAGGCGGCGGATGGCGCGCTATGGATTATGGGAAGGGGAGAGGAAGCCGCGCGCCTGGATCTGAGCGAGAGTCGCTATCAGACTTATGAGGGCCTCATTTTTCAGTGCGATACGACCGACGGGGCGCAGTGGTTTATCTCACAGGATAACGGCGTTGTGCGTTATGATGGGCAGGAGTGGATGCGGTTTGGCGTGGAAGATGGCTTGATGGACACGCCCAGCAAGCTCATCGTGACCCGAGAGGGCGTGTTGTGGGCTGCGGGCAGCCATGAGCACGTCGCCGCTACAGCGCGTCTGGATGGTTACAGATGGATCATGGAACGCCATTCCCAACTTTCAGAGCGTATTGATCCGCGTGCCGTTTACGAAGCGTTCGATGGCACTCTGTGGTTTGCCGCTGCCGTGGATTGGTGGTTATATGATGATCACAACTTTCTCGGTGGGGTAGTGGCATTCGATGGGACGAACTGGACACATCACCCCTTTCGGAGTATAACGCCTTATGCTTATGGGATCGGGCAGAGTTCGGATGGGACTTTGTGGTTTGGTGGGCAACTGGTCAACTTTGACGGAACGCGAAGCACGCAATTCACCGGGCCACCAGAGGAGTTGGTCAATGACTTTATCGATGCTATCTATACCACGCCACAGGGCGATCTCTGGTTGGGATCCCGAACTTATGGGGTATTTCGGTATGATGGGACGGACTGGCAGCAATTCAATTATCAGGATGGACTGGCGGACAACAAAGTACGAAGCATTTTCCAGGATCGGGATGGCGCGGTCTGGGTGGGGACAGCAGAGGGTCTCAGCCGGTTTGATGGGCGCACCTGGTTCCCAAACGCCTTGCCGCCCGGGCTC
>JAGWBW010000198.1:0-4370 GCA_021295695.1 Candidatus Latescibacterota bacterium | reverse complement strand
AGAACCTCAGCGTGCAGATCCTTATACCCTGCGTACTATCCAATATGTGCCAGAGACCGATCCCCCGGAAACCATAATGACCATAGCTCCGGATGAAGTCTCTGAAGGCGGAGAGATAACATTCGCCTGGACAGGGGCAGACCTCTGGCGAAGCACATTGCGCGAAGATCTGCAATACGCCTATCGTTTGGACGGCGGGGAATGGTCGCTTTATAGCGGAAACATGATCCGATCTTTTGAGGATCTGGACGTGGGGGCGCATCTGTTTGAGGTTAAAGCGCGCGATCTGGCGTTCAACGAAGACCCTACGCCAGCTATGATGCCGTTCCACGTTGTTCCGCAGGTGTGGCGCAGTCCGTGGTTTATTGGGCTGATCCTGGGATTTGTAGTCATCACGGGCTTCCTGATCACGCGGATTATTGTCAGGGATCGGAAATTGCGGCAAGCAAATGAAGATCTTGCATCTGCTAATGAGACGCAGCTTTTGCAGTCCGCGCGTCTGGTGTCGCTGGGGCAGATGACTGCGGGCGTGGCGCACGAACTCAACCAGCCGCTGACCGTCGTCGAGACAACCGCCGGGGATATTTACCTGCGTTTGATGGAGGGTATGCCACTTGAGACAGACGAGCTCAGAGAGATGATGGAGAATGTTCGGGGCGTGGTAGATCGGATGGCGGGGACCGTCGATCACTTGCGCGTGTTCTCTCGCGATGTGTCCGAGGAGCCGCGCCAGGCGATGGATGTGAATGAGGTGATTGAGAGCGGTCTGAGGTTGATGGGTACACAGCTCGAGAAGCACGGGGTCAATCTGGTGCTGGATCTTTCTGACGCGCTCCCAAAGGTCTGGGGACATCCGCATCCGCTCGAGCAGGTTGTTCTCAATTTGCTGTCGAATGCCCGGGATGCTGTGGATGATCGCGCTGAGATAGAGGAGGCGGGTTATGACAAGCGGATCCATATCCAAACGCGCGCTGAGAACAATGCGGTTGTTATTGAGGTGGAGGATAATGGGATTGGGATGGATGAAACGATCCGACAACGTATTTTTGAGCCTTTTTTTACGACAAAGGATGCCGACCGTGGCACGGGTTTGGGGTTGTCGATTATTTATGCCATTGTTCGCAAGCACGACGGGCAGATTACCGTGGAGAGCGAACAGGGCGTGGGGACGATGTTCAAGGTGGTGTTGCCAGTGGTGGCGTAGCAGGGTTTTCTATATAGGACGCATAAGCCGATCGCACGACTTCCTCGGACCGCTTGCCACGGATGGCATAATTGCGGCGACGTGCCCAGTATCTCGCCCACTGTTCGTCGCTGGCTATCCAATTATCCCAATAGAAGACACCATTTACTATCCCGGGGTACTGAGCTATGGTGTTGATGAGTGCCTCGTAGATGTTGGCCTGAGTTTCTCGCCCGTCATCCAGTCCATTGCGGTTCAAGTCGGTAAATACGAATCGCCGGTTTTGCGCTGATGTATCACCTGGTCGTTCGGATGTTTCAACCACATCCATAGCACCGTATTCGGTAAACACAATGGGCCGGTCGGGATTTGTGTTTGCAAGCGGAATAAGCAGGTTTTGGAATATCTGCATGTAACGCGCCTGAAAACTCTCGACGCTCAGTACCGTTGTCGGACGGGAGTCCGTCAGTGGAAACCACGCACTGATTCCAACGATGTCGAGATCCAGATCTGCCCATAGATGACCGGCTCCCGATCCCAGTCCGTAAAAATGGGATGCTGCGAGTACGTCGTAGTGCATGTCATAGGTTAGCAGGCCATTGTACACGGCGCGCACACTTTCCACCATTGATCTGAGTTCACGACCAAAATCATTCGTCATATAACGTCCTGAACGCGTGCGAAAGAGCCGGTCAGTCTCCGTGCCCAACGAGTATAAACGCACGCCCTCGTCCTCTGCAATTCTGGCAAAGTGTACCGCCTGTTGCGTATAGGTCGCCCAGAACTCGGCGACAAAACGCCGATGATCCGGATGATCTGGACGCCAAGGCCAGAATTGGGGCAATATCAATCCAAAGACATTCGGATCATCGGGAGGAACGCCGGTAGGTGCCGGGTCTCCGAGTTGCCACCTCCGTACCGGGCGTGCGGCGGTTTCTGCCTCATAGGCCTCGAATGCCAGGGTCAGATATACGTCAATCCCGTGATTTCTAAATTCCCGGATCAATTGTCTGAGTGCGTTATCTGAAAAAGTGCGAATATCTACATCTGATGAGTACACGCGCTCGACCGTGCTATCCATGCTGTCGTTGTAATGCAGCGCGATGGAAAGGCCGATCCAGTTGACATGCAGGCTTTTTAGCCATTCGATATAGTCCAGAGGTATAAGCACTCCAACCCTCCCAGCGGCTTCCCATCTATCTACAACATCGCCAGTATCTCCCCAATTGCCCGCAGCATGAATGGCGCGTAGTGGAAATTTTATTACCGTGTCCACCTGGGGCACTGTTTTGCCAAAGTTGCTGGCAAAAATCAGAAAGTCTGAAAAATTAATCGCGCCATCGCCATCCAGATCAAACCGGTCTTCATACGTCCCATCACCACGACTTGTCCCAAAGTGTTCGACAAATAGCAAAAAGTCTGGAAGATCCACAACGCCGTTTTGGTCAAAGTCGGGGAGAGGGCTGGATTGTGATGCGTGCGCCAGAGGTAGCCAGGTCCATAGACAGCTTGTAACGACCATACACAAACGCTTCATACTGCACCTTTCTATGCGTTGTTGAAAAGAACACGCGTCCAAAATATATTTTCAAGGGCGATAGGTAAGTGTATTTGACCTGTTCCATTGAGGATGAAAAAAGAAAAGCCCAACGATCTATAGGAGACCGCTGGGCTTTTCTTTGGTTTTCTATTTTGTTTGGCGAGAATGCAATACTGGTCCTTCAAAACGGGTCAAGTTGAAGTTTTGGAATCTTTTTGGGCAGTCGGGTCTTAGCCAGATCGTAATTCCGTTGAAGATTCATCCATAACTCAGGTGTTGTTCAGGGGTTACACCCCGCTTGCCACGTATGATCTCATTAACTCTTTGAAGTGGCACTTCAATGTGTTTGGCAAACGCTACCTGGGTTATCTCCAAAGGTTTCAGAAATTCTTCCAAAAGGATTTCACCTGGATGCGTCGGAATGCGATTTTCGGGCAGCATGATTGTCTCCAAATAGTCTAATGATAGTCCGTCAGCGATACCTGATGTGCAGAATTTTCAGACCATCGAAAAATGATCCGCCATTGCTCGTTGACACGGATGCTGTAAAATCCCTGAAGATTGCCTTTCAGAGCTTTTAGGCGATTGCCCGGAGGTGTCCGCAAGTCTTGCAGGCGATGTGCAGTCTCAATGACATCCAATTTCCTTAAAGCAACACGTGCAATATTCGGTGGAAAGCTACGGGCGCGCCGCGTTTGTCTGTTGTGAAATAAATCTTCTGTTGCCGGATCTCCAAATGACTCAATCATGAAGTGTTCTTTTTTGGTTTTATCGATTTCACGGTAATCGTGTAAAATATAGTCAACCCTAACTCTATTATCAATGAAAATTTATTGGTATCTGGTAATTTGGAATCCGATATTTTTAGTGAAAGGTAAAGTCTGAAAGGCATAATCAGTGAGAAAATTTTTAATCTTTTTTAGCCCTGTCGATTTCTCGCACCCTGAATAAATTTTATATCCCAATGCCATTGAGCTGATTGCGGAGGCGGCGCGATTGCCGGTAATTCGCGAGGGTTTTGAACGGGCAATCACCGAACAGCCTCAAGTCGGCAGTGTGTTCTCTAACATGGCGCGGTCAAGCATTGATCAGGCATCTAATCTCGCTACATCAATGGATCCGGAGAGTATCAAACGACTGTTTGAAGAGATTATTACGGCGTTAGACGAAGGAGCATTTGAGAAGGTTATTGAGACTGTGGATCAGGCGATTGCGGCTTGCGACGAAGTGATCGCGCGCTTTGGTGGCAGTGACTCTCCCGATCTCCAAAAGTGGGTCGCCTGGGCATTGTTTTACAAGGGTATAGGACAAATCAATATGGACCATGTGGAAGAAGCTCTACGCACCTGTGAAGAGATTGAAATAAGACTCGATGCCTTGACTGGTAATGAGAAGATCAAGTTTACATGGCGAATAGGGTATATGCGGGCTTTTGCACTACTGGTCCAAGAAAAATATCGAGACGCCCTGGAAGCATTTCGCTCTGCGCATGCCGCGTTCCCACCCAACAACGAAGCGGCCATGCGCGAGATGCAAGAAATTGTGCCCAATTTTATTGCAACTGGTGCTTCGGAGCGCGACCTTGTCGAGATTCTGTCCAGCGATAAAGAGAAAGCGGACGCGTTAGTACCCCTCATCGTTGCCTTG
>JAGWBW010000197.1 GCA_021295695.1 Candidatus Latescibacterota bacterium | reverse complement strand
TACAAATCGGTTGACAGGTGTTTATCTGGCGGGTATAATCGGGTTGAATTTTGGTAAACAAGTGTGTATAAATGCGATATGTAATATCAAAGTAGAAATGGATCCGAAATCAGTATTTGATTTTGTCGAATAAAATTCATTAGATTATTTGTATAACTAACTGCGCTGGAATGGGTTGAGAGGAATGTGTGTAAGCAATTTACACGGTGTTGAGGTCGGGCAGGTTTTTACTCCGATTAAATGGGCAGAATGGCTTATCGAGCGGTGGGGTATTTTCGATGCGTGGATTGATGGGGCTTCTGTTTGTGACCCGACTGCGGGACAGGGTGCTTTCGCGCTCGCGCTGTTCCGTCTCGTCAGATCGAGAGGTATTCGGGTGTCGCCAGAGCTTCTTTCGCGGCTGACTTTGATCGAGGTAGATGCGTCACATCACCATGCGTTCCAGCTTAAAGCGCGTCGGAAATTTGAGATTGATTTCCCCTCATCTCAGCTTCTCGCCTTAGATGTGATTACAGATCCTCCAAATACGGAATACGATATCTTGTTTGGCAACCCGCCGTGGGCAAATTTTACGGATTTGTCCGATTCCTATAAAGAAAGACTCAAGCCTTATTTTTTGGCAGAAGGCCTGGTTCCCGATAAAAAGCAAGTGCTTCTCGGTTCCTCGCGCATCGATATAGCGGCTCTGGTGTTGAAGGTCGTACTGGGCAATTTGCTGTGCGAGAATGGGATAGGGTGTTTCTATCTACCACTTTCTCTCTTTTCAGGTGATGCTCACAAGGGATTCAGGGACTACATTGCCAGTGGTCGGAAATTTACGGTGGATGAGGTCTGTGAGTTTACTGCGACAGAGGTGTTCGAAGGGATAGGTACATCTTATTGCTGTGCCAGGTTTCGCATGGATGTGCCGCATAAATTCCCCGTCAGGTATTTTAGAGAGCGAAGTGGTGAGTGGATCGAACACCGTGCGGTTCCTCTCAAGTCTTCTGAGGACCAATGGCGCGTTCTTCAACGAGGGGATACTGCGGATCTCGATAGCTCTATCAAAGTTGAACTATCTCCCGACCAGAAACCGCGTCAGGGCGTGAATACTTGCGGAGCAAATTCGATTTTCATGTTCGAGGATAAGCCAACGCATCTGCCTGAGGAATTTCTTTTTCCGCTTGCGACAAAGGAAATATGGAAGAATCGGGAGATCTCCCCGCATAAATGGATTTTGCTTCCGTATGACAGAAATACAGGACGACCGCTTTCGTGGACCAGTATTGAGCAATATGCCGGACTGAGACAATATCTCACTGAGGGCAGAGGTAAACTCGCTGGTCGGAGAGGTACCTTGATCCAGTCTGCCATTGCCAAAGGTGTCTGGTGGTCGCTGCTCGGCGTTGGCCCGTATTCTTTTGCGCCCTATAAGGTTATCTGGGAGGCGTATGGTAAGAGTCAATTCCATCCGGTGATCTTAAACAGCGAGAAGGGACAGGTGTGGCAGGCGAATCAAGCGATGCAGGCGTTTATTCCTTGTTGGAATGAGGCCGATGCGAAGCGGATTTGCTCTGCACTGCAACATCCTGGTATTCCCACTTTGTTGAGACAACTCAACGGAGAGGGAAAATGCAACTGGGCACAGCCGGGAAAGATAAGGAAGATTCTTTCATTGTAATACAGAGGAGGCTTTATGAAGAAAATAATCTGGATCGCGTTGCTGGTGGTGTTTGGTACTTTTGGATGGGGGAACGCGCAATTGCCCGATGCGCCGAATAAGGTGCGTCCCCTGATGGTTGGGGATGAAGTTCCCGCGCTGACGCTCGCTGATGCGAATGGGCGGGCGTTTGACCTGGGCGCGCACAAAAAGCCGGCGATTTTGATTTTTTATCGCGGATACTGGTGACCGCATTGCCGCCGGCAGTTGGGACAACTGCAGGAACTAAAGTCACAGTTGGATGGTTTGGGTTTTGAAATTATTGCTATTGCGCCCGATCCACCTGAAAAATTGGCTGAGGTACGCGATCGCGCAGGTCTCGAGTTTTCACTATTATCGGATGTGGAATTTGAGGCAGCAAAGGCTTATGGCGTTGCGTTTATGAATAACAGAAAACGCTCTTTACCCGTGCCCTCGGTCTTTGTGATTGCCCCCAATCGCAAGATCCAGTTTCAATATATTAATCCCAATTATCGCGAACGCATCGACAACGATGTTCTCGTGGCGATGGCAAGGGCGGTGGCGCGTGATTTTGAGATTGGGCGGTAAAAAAGTGGAGGCTGTCGCGATAGATGACATTCTCCACGCTTTAAGAGTTGGATTATTTTAGGTTTGAAACTCAGCCATGCGCATTAGAAGAACGGGAAAATTTGTCATCTCTTTTCGAGGGTCCCTTGCCCCTTTGGGCAATCGCGGCTTTCGCAACCTGCTCCTGAGCAATATGCTCTGGTGGCAGGCCATGTGGATGGAAATGATTGTCGTGGGATGGCTCGTTTTTGAGATTACCCACTCTGCGTTTGACGTCGCACTGATTGGATTTTACCGATCTATTCCTCTGGTGCTCATCGGTTTTATCGCCGGGCCATTGATCAATAGCGTTGGGCGCGTTCGCATTGTGATTTTCTCGCAATGGATCAGCGTACTGGTCCTCGCAACCATTGGCATGCTGATCTGGACCAATCAACTGGCACTCTGGCATCTCGCGATTGGCGCAGTGTTATTCGGCATCTCTTGGTCTCTCAACTGGACTGCTCGCCGTGCTCTGGTACCCGATCTGGTCGGCAAGCAGCGCACGGTTGAAGCGATGATGCTCGAAAGCTTTACCCAAAATATCGCTCGCATGGCCGGTCCTTTTTCAAGCGGATATATTTATGCTTTATTTGGGGTACTGGACTGTTATCTCACTATTTTTTGTATTTCCCTTGTGTCATTCCTGATCATGCTTTGCGTCAAAGTACCGCGTCATCCCGCGATTACCAAAACCTCTCCGTGGACGCTGATGCGCGAAGGCTTGCAATACATACGCACCAGCCAGCCGATTATGGGGACGTTGCTCATTACTGTGATCATGAATTTTCTGGCGTTTCCCTACCAGACCATCCTGCCCGTTTTTACACACGATATTCTTCATAAGGGGCCACTCGAATTCGGAATACTGGGCGCGTGCAATGGTATTGGTGCGTTTTTTGGCCTTTACGCTGTCAGTGTGTTGCGCTCGCGTCTCAGCCGTGGCTGGATATTTTCCATTGGATCGATTTTCCAGTCCCTCGCGCTGTTTGTATTCGCCTTTAGCACGTCCTGGGTTGGTGCACTTACCCTGTTTGGCACGTCGGTTGCTTTTCCACTTGCCATCGTTCTTCTCATACTTGCTGGCGTGGGGCATGCATTTTTCAGCGTGATGCAAAGCTCAATTATGCTTATCGCTGCCCGCGATGATATGAGAGATCGCGCTATGGGTACACTCGTCCTCGCCATTGGCGCGGGACCGCTTGGCAGCCTGCAAATTGGCAAACTCACCGAAGTCTATGGCGCGCCTATCGCCCTCGGCTTACACACCAGTGTCGCCATGGTTACAACTGCACTGGTAACAGCTCTTTTGCCCGGGTTTCGCGCGCGTTTGGATGAGAGTGGAAATTAAAATGTCAATACGTTTTTTTCTTTTTATCACAATCCAAATTCTCACAGGAGTATCGGCTATGCAAGCCAGCGAACATCCGGTTTACCAGGTGAGCTTAACCGAGAAGGAAGTCGCGCGTATGAAACGGCGGGTGCGAGCGGTGATGGCACTTTCTGAAGCAGATATGGTGGCATTGATCCCCGATAAGACGGGGTTTCGATTTGTGGGATGCCCCGATTGCGATGCGGGTGCTCAGGAAGGGCAGTTGCGCTGGTCAATTAAAGATCCATATCGCGTGCAGTGTCGCTATTGCGAGATGGTGTTTCCCAATGAGGCGTATCCCGATGATCAGGTGCTACAAGTCGCCAATCCGGTGGGTAAGAGGGTGACATATCCATTTTGGGAAGACGAGACGGGATTTCGATATTACTTTCGGGCAAAGGCGTGGCGGGAAGCGCGTGTGTATTTTGCGGCGATTGCCGAAGATTTGGGACAGTTGTACCAGGCGACTGGTGATATGGCGTATGCGCGGCGCGCGACACTTATTCTGGACGCATTTGCGCGGTATTATCCGGGTTTTCTGGTGAGCTATGATCGAGCACACGAACAAAAGGGCTTTGTGTTTGAACCTCCCTATCCAAATTTTGGCGGAAAGTGGGGGCGGTGGCGCGCAGATGAAATGCCGACCAATCTGGCCCTGGCTTACGATGCGATTTATACAAGTGGTGAACTGGAGCGATTGTCCGATGCGATGGGGGTTGATGTCAAGCAACGGATTGAGGACGATTTTTTTCGCGGGGCTATTCGCCAGGAAGGTTTTCAAGAGATAACTTATGGCAATGCAAGCCCCCGGATTTATGTCGGGTATGCGGTGATAGGTCGCGTTTTGGGCGATCCAAAACTAGTACACGAAGCGGTTCGTCGCAGCCTCGGGCTGTTTGAGCGGCAATTTTATGCGGATGGATTCTGGCATGAAGGCAGTTTGGGGT
>JAGWBW010000031.1:35687-37501 GCA_021295695.1 Candidatus Latescibacterota bacterium | reverse complement strand
CGTAGTTGGGCAGGGGTATGTCGTCGATTATATCGCGGTAGCGTTCGAGGTCTTCGCGCGGGGGATCAAAGGCGTGATGCGGATCAAAGGGGTTGAGGGAGAAGGTCCAGGGCATGTTTTCTTCAGCGCATCGGCGTATGAAGGTGACGGCGCGCTGGATGCAGTAGGTGGTCTGGCTGTGTTCTTCAGAGGGGAGTGTCTGTACGTATCGAGAATCGGGAAAGGGCTGGACATCGCGCTTCAGGCCCTTGTCGCGCAACCACTGGTGATAGTCATTGGTGGGCCATCTGGGGGCAGGGTCGTGTGACCAGAAGAACTGGTCATAGCCGTCGTCTATGCGGCGTTCTGTGCCGTGACACGCGCTGGGGTTACAGACCGAGATGTGGAGTTTGCCGGATAGGCCACATACGTATCCTGCGTCGTGAAGTAGTTTGGTGACGGGGATTTCGTCGCTGGGTATGGATTGGCCGTTTTGCCGGCAGCGCGTGGTGCGCGGATAGCGTCCGGTGAGAAAGCTGGATCGGCTGGGTGTGCAGACGGGACTTTGTGAGAAGGCGTGTTCAAAGAGGAGGCTTTGTTCGGCGAGGCGGTCCAGGTTGGGGGTGTGAACATAAGGGTTGCCATAACAGCCGAGGGTGTCAAAGCGCTGCTGGTCGGTGCAGATCCAGAGGATGTTGGGTTTGTTGGGCATGAATACCTCGGGAGGAAAATTGCAGAATGTAAGTCAGTGGTCGATTCGGGGTTATTGGGAGATAGCCAGTCCAATGCCTTTTTCTCCGCCACCGGCGTAATAGAGATAGAGTTTTTTATCGTGAAATATGGGAAAGGGATCGCGCACATTTCGCTTTTCCCATTCTCCCTGGGGTGTTAGAATTGTGCCGTGTTTGTGAACAAGGCGTACCGCCTGGCCGTTGGTTTGTAATGTGGCAGCGAAGATGTTTTCACAGGTTGCATCAGTGTTGGCAAAACAAGAATAGGTCGCCAGGATGTGTGTGTCGTCGATGCGCGTGCATCCAATGTGGCGAATGCGCTGGTGTTCCCCATATATTTCTTCGGCGGTGAGGATGGCACCGGTTTCATCAATTGTCCAATCTAATCCGTCGGGTGAATAGGCGTGTCCAATGCTTGTGGGATGGGGGCGACCTGCCCGTTGTTCTTTGGGAAGTTTTTTGGTTTCACCATTGTAATCCGCTTCTTCGCGGCTCATGGTCATGAAGAAGCCGTGGCATCCGTTTTCTGTGGGCACGACGCGCAGATACATGTTGGTGGCCGCACGCCAGTGATCGGGTGTGGTGATGGGCAAGAGGAGGTTGTTGGGATGTATATCAAAGTGGATGCCATCGGTTGAGGTGGCTGCGCCTGAGTTTTGAATGCGGCGATAATAGTGGGTGGGCATTCGGTGGTTTTGTTCTTCGAGCACTTCTGGCGGACAGTTGCCGTGGTAGTAGAGGATGAAACGGTTGTTGTAGTAGATGATTTCGGGCGAGCTGAGGTGACCCGTGACAGCGGGGCAGTTGTCGATGTGGAGGACGGCTTCTTTTTGCATTGTCCAGGGACCTTCGAGCGTTGGCGCGGTTGCAAAGCCGATTTCTCTGCCGCCGTGTGAGGCGAGATACATGTAGTAGCGATCAATGGGGCTGTTGAGTTTGTCGCTCATGTCGATGACGCTGGGAAACATGATGGATCGCCTTTTTTTGTAATCCCAGGTGATGTCGTCGATGGTTAAGAGGGGGTTGGAATTGGAGCGCTGGAGTGTTTGGAGAAAATGAGGTTGTGTCATGGTATGGATGGGTGTATTATGGTGGTCGGTGATC
>JAGWBW010000031.1:0-35626 GCA_021295695.1 Candidatus Latescibacterota bacterium | reverse complement strand
TATGGAGATGTGAGTTGTTTGAATCCCGATTCGAAGATTCCAACGCCGCATACGGATCAACTCGCGTCTGAGGGGATGATTTTTACGGATGCACATAGCAATTCTGCGGTGTGTACACCCACGCGGTATGGGGTGATGACGGGGCGCTATTGCTGGCGGTCGCGGTTAAAGCGCGGGGTTTTGAATGGGTATTCTGAGCCGTTGATTGAAGATGGACGGATGACTGTGCCATCGCTGTTGCGCGATGAGGACTATACGACGGCTTGTGTGGGCAAGTGGCATTTGGGGTTGGGTTGGCAGGTGAGTAATGGGGCTGAGCGAGCTAATGGAGAGACGGTGGATTTTTCCGCGCCGTTGACGGACGGACCACATACGGTGGGTTTTGATTATTCGTTTATTATTCCGGCGTCGCTGGATATGGCTCCGTATTGTTATATTGAGGATGGGGTGGTGGTGGAGCAACCGGTTGAGGAGACTGCGGATTCGCCGAGGCCAGAATTTTGGCGCGGGGGTGCGTGTGCGCCCGGGTTTATGCATGATACGTGTTTGCTGGAGTTGACGATTCGCACCGAGGGGTTTATCAATCAGCACGCGAAGGAGAATGGGGATAAGCCGTTCTTTTTGTATCTCCCAGCACCTTCGCCGCATACGCCGCATTTTGCGCGCGGGCGATTTGCAGGGCGAAGCCAGGCGGGGGAATACGGGGATTATGTGACGGAGCACGATTGGAGCGTTGGACGCATTTTGGCGGCGGTTAAGCGCAATGGGTTGGCGGATGATACGCTGATTATTGTGACGAGTGATAATGGTTGTCATGAAGAGCCGATAAGGCTGAAGGAGAAGTACGATCATCTGGGGAATTACATTTATCGGGGGCAAAAGTCCGATGCGTGGGATGGCGGGCATCGCATTCCGTTTATTGCTTCGTGGCCGGGGGTGATTGAACCGGGGTCGCGTTGCGACAAGACGGTGTGTTTGACGGATTTGCTGGCGACCGTAGCCGGGATTTGCGATGTGGATTTGCCGAGGGATGCGGGAGAGGATAGTTATAATATTTTGCCGTATATGAGGGGTGATCAGGAAAAGACGATTCGGGAGGCGACGGTGCATCATTCGATTAGTGGGGAGTTCGCGATTCGCAAGGATCAGTGGAAGCTGGTGGCGTGTCGCGGTTCGGGGGGCTGGAGTTTGAGAGAGGCAGATGTGCCGGCGGATGCGCCGCCGATGCAGCTTTACGATATGGCTTCTGATCCCGAGGAGCAGAATAATTTGTACTGTGAAAAATCAGAGATGGCAGAGGAATTGCTGGGGATTTTGGATCGGTATCGGGAAGGCGATAGGAGTACGTGAGAGGAGGCGTTATGGAACGGGAAAAGTATATTTTGCAGTTAAAGGTGATCGAGATTTTGCGCCGTTATAGCAAGGTGCAACAGCATTTTCACATGATGCGGGAGTGGAAAAAACGCTGGATTCGTCCGAATTGACTTGTTTCTTGCGGCGTCCGATCAATGAGTCGGACGCCGTTTTTTATGTTATCGGAACACCAGCGCGGGTGGCGATGGCGCGTGTGTTGGATGCGGCTTCGGGTATGAGGTCGGGTTTGAGGTGTTCGATGAGGCCGTAGTTGTTGGGGTGGTGGTTCTGGAAATGCCGGAAGCAGTGGGCGAGGTCGAGTTCGCCATTGCCGGGTACGGTTTCGTCGAGGTGGATGACAAGCCCTTTGCCGATGGATATGTCTTTGATGTGCATGACCGGGGAGTAAGCACCCATTTGGGAAAAGATGTGGTCCAGGCGGTCGGTGCTATCATAGACCTGGCTTAAGGTTTCAAAGTGGTTGACGTAGTCCATGACCAGGCGCAGGTTGGGCGATCCGACGCTTTCGACCATTTGGCGGCAGGTTTCCGGGTTTTTGAGGATGGAGACGAGGTGGGTTTCCATGACGACTGTGACGCCGTTTTGTTCGAGGGTGGGGGTGATTTCTCGCAGGGTTTCGATGAGGCGATCCCATGCTTCTTGCGTGTGGTTGTGGCGATGGGGTGTCCAGCTTCCGGCGGGGTTTCGGCTGCCGGGGCGCAGGAGGTAAGTTTGTGCGGATAGGCCCGCGGCGATTTCTGTTCCTTTTTTGATTTTGCGGATGATTGTGTTTCGGATTTCGGGGTCGGGATCAAAGAGGCATTCGGGATATGTGATGGAGAATTGTGCGAGGTCGAGGTCGTGTTCGGCAAAGAGTGTTCGGCATCTGTCTGTGTCGGCGGTTGTGATTTCTTCGCATAGTTCTGCGGGAAAGTGAAATGCACCGCCGGTGAATCCGAGGTTTTGGATGGTTTGAAGATGTGGCGATTGCAGGGTGCGAAAGTCCCGGGGCAAAAGGCCAACTACACCTAAGCGCATGGTCTGGTCTCCTATCGCGTGAAGATGCTGCCGCGAAGATAATCGGCTTCGTCAGATACGAGGAAGGACAGTATTTTGCCCACGCCTTCGGGATCGCCGAGTCCGGCTGCCATTTTTGTGATGTCGCGCCCTGAGGCGTCGGCTTGTTTTTGTACGACGCGCATTTTGAGCGGTGTTTCAATACCGCCCGGGCATACGCCGTGGACGCGGATGTTGCGATTGCCCAATTGGGCTGCCAATACGAGGGAGAGGCCGTGGGCACCGCCTTTGCTGGAGCCATAAGCGATGGATGAGCTGCCACCTTTGACGCCTGCGCCAGAGGCGATGAGTACGATGACGCCTTTGCCGGCTTTTTCCATTAGTGGCACGGTGTATTTTGAGACGAGAAAGCTTCCTTTTAGATTGATGTCTATGACTCTGTCCCAGGTGAATTCATCAAATTCATCAACGGGTACGAACGCGCCTTCGAGGATACCGGCGGCGTTGATTAAGCCATTGATGTGTCCGAAGGCGTTGCCGATGTTTTCAAAGAGTGCGCGTACCTGATTTTCTTCTTTTATGTCTGCGTGATATCCCGCTGCATTCCCACCCGCGTTTTCGATTTCCCGAACTGTGCGTTCCACGCCCGCTCCGTCCAGATCTACAACGGCTACGCGCGCACCTTCCCGGGCACAACATCTCGCTGCTGCCTGTCCTATTCCCGATGCACCGCCCGTTACGACGATGTTTTTGTTTTGTAGTCTCATGGGTTCTCCTTAAGGTTCGTGGTTGTGACCTTATGCATCAATTAATCTTGTCAATAGAGCCGTCATCGCGGCATGGTTTAAGCCGCGATCCAGAAGGTTTTGATGTCATTACTCATGGTCACCAGTCTCCACGCGATAGACTTCCATGCCCCGCGATTTGTAATTTTGCAGTGCATATGGATGGTCAAGGGTACAGGTGTGTACCCATACTCTTTTTGTTTGTCCCCATTCCCAGGCAGATTTTATTGCCTGAGATAAGAGATAACCTCCAAAGCCCTGTCCGATGAATTTGGGAGCCAGACCGAAGTTGACGATTTCGACATTGCCGCCCTCTTGCTGTTGAAGTTCGTAGTATCCTGCAGGCGAGCCTTTGTAATGCGCAAACCATGTTCTCAGATTGTCGGTTTCTACATGTGCTTTCCATTGTTCATCTGGCCATGAGAGTTTGTTTGTCCATTCCCAGGGTCCGCCTACAAGTTGATAGAAGAATCTGTTAACTTGAAATTGTTTGATTTCGCATTCGTGTACGTGCAGTCCGTTTGATTCGGTTTTTTCTTTTAGCGAAGAAGGCGATTTCATTTCGAGGTAATATGTGGTGACTTCGTTCATGGTTTCTCCAACGTAGTAATTCAGTTTGTTTTGCTATCCAGGTTGTAGATTGCAAAAATACATGCGATATTAAGGATAAACAACCTCTTTCGGATGCCGCTGTTTTAGCGGTGTCATTTAGGAGGCTACGATGGACGATATTCTCAAATTTTTGTGCGTGCTCATTGGGATGGGGTTGATAGCTAATTGTGGCGATGATTATCCCGTTCAGCCCGGATCAGAGGGTGAGTTGGTTGAGGAGATGGTTCAAATTCCAGCGGGCGAATTTGTGATGGGTACCAATGAATATGGACGGGATGAAGGTCCCGCGCATGTGGTGTTTTTGGATGCTTTCTGGATTGATCGCTTTGAGGTAGTGAACGCGGATTACAGGTTATTTGTTGCGACAACGGGACGCGATCCTGCCGCTTGTGCCGATTCCGTGGGGTTTAATGCTGCGCGGCAACCGGTTGTTGGTGTGACCTGGTTTGATGCACAGGATTTTTGCGCGTGGGCAGGCAAGCGGTTGTGTTCCGAGGCGGAGTGGGAAAAGGCCGCGGGCGGCGATGGGCGTATTTATCCCTGGGGCAATGAGGAGCCCGATCCGACGCGGTTAAATTTTAATGGGCATGTGGGCAAGCCCGCGACTGTGGGTAGTTTTCCCAATGGTATGAGTCCTTTTGAGGTGTCGGATTTGTCGGGCAATGTGTGGGAGTGGGTGGCGGATTGGTATCGCGTGGCGTATTATCGCAATAGTCCGCGGGAAAATCCCCAGGGACCAGAAAGTGGGAGCTTGCGCGTGATGCGCGGCGGCAGTTGGGTAAATGGTGCGCCAGCCGTGCGGGTGCAAGAGCGCGGACGCCTGAGTCCCGTATGGCAGGGCAAGGCGATCGGGTTTCGCTGTTGTCGGTGATGTGATAGGGCTGCTTCGTTTCTCTCGTTGAGGGAGGAGTGAGTTCTGCCTATTGCCAAGATGTTTGGTATTATGTATAAATTAAGGATAGAGCTTTATCATGAGAACGTTGAGCATTCGATTGCCCGACTCACTGCATAAGCGGATCAAGCAAATGGCGGCGGTGGAGGGGATTTCTATGAATCAGTTTATCACCCTGGCTATAGCGGAGAAGATGTCGGCTCTGGCGACGGTTGAGTATCTGGAAGAGCGTGTTAAGCGAGGTAGCCGCCAGAAGTTTGAAGCTGTTTTGGCAAATGTGCCGGATGTAGAGCCGGAAGAATATGATAAATTATAGCGTAGCGGATGACTTTACAGCGAGGGGTTGAATGGATGAAAGATCACTGAGAAACGAGGTTGGATTCTGGTTGGGTATCGTTTGTGGGATTGCGTCTTTTCTATCTTTGTTGCTTGACCATTGGGTGGTGGCAAGCTATCTGGTGCTTGGATGCAGTCTTGGAGTATTGGGGTATTTGGCGTTTCGTTTTCTGAGAGAGCGACAGGCTTATAGACGATTACTCTCTGCATTCAGGCACGTTCATCAATTACCTCATGACCTTCGAGATATTCTCATCTCGGAGACATTGGTTGCGAGCTATCGTGAGCCAGAGATCCATGAAACTCTTTTGGTGGCTTCTGCAAGTAAGGTTTTGGATGTATCAGCAAATCTGTTTACCCGAATCATTGGCATCCCATGCTATGCAAATCTTATGGCGGAGTATCCAGCAAATTCTGGAAAGCTCATCTCTATACTTTGGTCGTCAAATACGCCTCCAGATAGGCGAACCAGGAATCCAATTACAGAAATTCCTATAGGTTATGGAGTAGCCGGTAGGGCTTTTTCCGAACTGCAAGTCGAAATTGTTAATGATATAGAAGGGCATCCCGATTTTCTAACTGTGCCAGGTAAGGAAATGGTTTCTTACAAAAGTGTAATTTCTTGTCCTTATCAAGTAAATGGAATTACATCAGGCGTTGTGAATATCGATTGTGAGGATAAGAACGCTTTTAAGCCAGAAGAAATAAAATTACTGGTCCAGGCCGCGGCAGATACTCTGGCACTTGTGATTCAGTTATTCAATTACAAGTTGGAATTAGAGGAATACGCTTTGGATTTGGAAAACAAACTTGACGCCCAAAATTAAATACCGTATCCTATTGTTGTATTAAGGCCACATTAAGGAAAGGAGACAAGATGGCTTCTAGACGCACTGCAACCACCTCGTTAGGAGAGCAATTAATCAGGGGGCGGGATAGGATTGAAGCAAAAAAGAATAAATTTATCGACAATATCTATGGTGCTCTGATCCGCGGTCGTGACCGAATGGAAAAAACGGATTACAAGTTGCCAGAAACCAAAAGTGAGTAATTTCGAGATGCCGAATCTCTAAGAGAGTCGAAGAGTGTCATACGTATTTGATGCGGCTTTGGAAAAGAGATCGGGGTTGAGATATCCGATGAGGCTGTGTGTTACATATGATGAAAATAGAATACGACTTTTCTAAATCCATCAAGAATCCCTATGCAAAACATCTTACGAAGCAGGTTACACTTCGTTTGGGGACGGATGTGATTGCGTATTTTAAGGATTTGGCAGACGAAACGGGTATTCCATACCAGAGCCTGATCAATCTGTATCTCAGAGATTGCGTCCAGACAAAGAAAAAGCTCAAGTGGGCGTCATGATCTTAAGAGACAGTTCTATTTCAATACACAAGGGCGTGTGATTTGACATCGCACGCCCTTTTTGTCTTATGATTGTATGAACTATACCTGCTGTGCAGATGACAACATCTCACCAACAGCATCGGGCAGGTCAACACGATGAAAGCGACCGTCATCAAAAGCATAATCTTCACCGCTTTCATCAATGATGCGAATATAGCCATGAGCAGAGGCTTCTTCATCAGGAATGATGCGATAAACCTTACCCACTTCAAGAGACGCCTCGTATCCCTCGTTATTGATGCAGAGGGCAAATTGTTGTGTCATGTTCTCTTTTTTTGCTGCCGACCACTTAGGCCTGGCAAAGGTCCGTGAAGTGTTCTACGGGAATCTGAACTTCTGTGCTTGCTTTTTGACCCTGAACATGAAGTTCGTTGAATCGTTTTTCAATATCTCGCAATACCTGGCCTTCAAAATATTGCTCGCCGCAATACACGCACTGGAGACAGGGCACATCATCCACAATAAGGAATTTGCCATCGTACCGGTAAATATATTGTGTTTGGCAAGACCGGAGTTCTTTATGACCACAAAAAGCACATCCTGTTTTCATTATGGACCTCATTTAACCGAGACTGAGAGATATCGGAACTGTTGGTTCTTGTCCGTTCCGAGACTTGAGTAATCCCGCCACTGTAAGCGATAAGAACTTTTTAGACAAATCGGCTTTTTCCTGTCCTTTATTGGCTTAGCCCAATCTGCCCAAGTCAGCGCGCCCGTTACCGGCCTGCCTTCATGAAGGCGAAAGGCGGCATCGCTGGTAGTTTCCCACCCCCTCTGAGGTGGACACCAGAAGCGATGAACATTTGTCAGTAGAACTGCAAATCCTGACTCGGCTTTCCCTTCTCTCACCACCCGTTCAAGCTTTTGGATGTCTTTAAGGAAATCGTATCGCCCTACACGCACTCCTCGATGACTGAGTCGGCACTTTAACTCCATTGCAATTCTCTCAGTCGGAAGATAGATGTCCAGACGCATATTTTTCATGTAATGCTCCAAGTGAGGCTCACTATTTGGCATCGCCTTGCGAATCTGCTGAACGAGAGCGTGCTGGAAATCCGCTTCTGAATGGAATATCGGGCGGTGTTGGGATAGGTCCGCCATAAGGTTGTGAATATCAAGCATATCATTCTTTTTTCGGGAATGTGCATAAATGAGAAGAATAAGCCATCAGCATCTTTATCGCCTCAAGCTATCACGCACAGCGCGTGAGTCCGTTTCGCAGCGGACATTTTTATGGTATCCCATCTGTGCAGGCCACGGCATGTCGTATTACCACAAAAACGGTTGAACTGGCCTGAGAGACGGCCAGTTGTACCCCGCTCGCGCTGTGCCAGCCCCTCGGCGTTTGAGAGCGGCATTTTTGAACTGACCTGAGAAACGGTCAGTTGTACCCCGCTCGCTTACTTTTTTTTGCTGCAGAAAAAAAGTAAGTCGCCGCACGCCGCAGGCATGGCGCAGCCACACGCATGAAAAGTTAAAAAAAGCTTTATAAGCTGTTGCATTACAACAAATAAATTATGCACATCCTGTTTTCATTCTGAACCTCGATCATAAGGGGTTGTGGATTCCTAATCCACACTCCGGTTACTCGGTCCGAGAAGTGAAGCCTCCGAGTTAGGGGATTCCACGACTTTGAGTGTGTAGGCAATGCGGGCGTAGTAGAAAGTGCTCAGTCCCTCAAAGCCAGAGTCGGTGCCGACGATCAGCCAGAGCACGCCCTGGCTGTCAGTGGTGACATTCACTGGATTGTCGGCGTTGTCAAGAGACTTGATCCGAAACTCTTCGCCGCTAACCTCGGGATGGGCGACATTTCCTATAACGACCATTGACTCACCGCCGTTGGACTGGTTTCCTTTGTCGATGTTCAGTCTGAGGTTTTCCCCCTCTGCTACGGGTTCAACGGTAGATGCGCCTGCTTTTACGTACACGCTCTCGCCAGGAGAGCCACCGATGCCAAAGGTGTTGGACGGGACATTGGTCGCCAGGTCGAGGGACGCGAATATCTCGTAGGTCGCATCTGTCTTAAGCCCGTCAATCCGCCTCTTGAAAAACATGAAAAGGTCATCGCTGCGATTATGTCCTTGTATATAGAGACCATTGCCGTCGAGACCTGATGGCAGAGGGCGATAACCAGAGTCGAGTTCGTAGATCAATGGCTCGAAGTCGGCGGGAAGATCGGCAAATCCGGCTGTCCAGCCTTCGGCATCGCTTTGAAAAGTAAAGCTGAACTCAGCCTCGGTTGCGCCCTGCATGGAGGTACAGGATGTAATCGTCAGGCAGGCGATAAGAACAAGGGCAAATTGTCGTGTCATATTTTCTTTATTCAGGTCGTTCCCGCACCATCTCATGCCCTTCGAGAATATCATAGGCAACCGCGCCCTGGCTCTGGTCGGGTGGGGCGATGCCGAAGATGTGACAAAGCGTGGGAACGACGTCGGCGGCGTGGATGTAGCCGAGTTTGTCGGTGGGACGCTCGTAGCCTTGTTTGATACCAGGACCTGAGAGAAAAAAAGAACCAAAGCTCGATGAGATGTCGCTGCGCGTGGGGATAAAGCCGCCGTGGTGTGCGCCGAAGACTTCTGGCGCGCCTACGCAACCGCCACCCACAATGCCTTTCCACTGGCCGTAGTATCCGCTGACGAACCCGTGATCCCAGGCGAAGATGACGTCGCCGCACTGGTCGCCCCATTGCCCGAGTATGTACGCGTCGCGCCTGGGCAGGGCGATGGCAACGACATTGCGACCGATTTCTTCATCGACCCAGGTGCGAAGGGCGAGGAGGACATCGCGTTCGATTTCGTCGAATTTGGGACCGGGTTCGGCGTTGATCCAGATGTCGAATCCCTTGTCGTCTTTGAGGTAGGCGCGGGTTTTTTCAAAGTCGACCTCTCTTTCGAGGACTTCATCGCGCTCGACGCCGTCGCTGGCGTCTTCTTTTAGAACGGTGAATCCACTGTCGTGCAGGAATTTTCGGATATTGGCGATGCGCACATCTGGCGAAGCACCGTGATCGGAAAGCACGCCGACATAAGTGGTGTCATCGGCGGCGTCCCACATGCGTTTTAAAATTTTGTCGCCAACAATATAGGCTTTGCGGAAGAGGTGCATGATATCGTCGGCTTTGTCGGGGTCGTAAGCCGGGCAAACCGGATCGACGCCGTCGAGGTGGATGTGGTTGATGTAGTCGTAGAGATGCCAGTGACAGATAAAAAAACTGGCATCTTTTTCGTGGAGCATATAGTTGGCTACGTCGGCAAACCAGAGGCCCTGATATTCGCATTCTTCAAGGGCGGTGTCAAAGTCGGTCATGCCAGACGTGTAGGGGGTCATGGAGGCGTGTTCTTGATAGGGACCAAATCGCTGGATGATTTCGTCGGAGAGGTCATCTGGATATGTGAAGCCATCGCTATATGTGATCTGAGAGCGGTAGAGCTTGAGATGGGAGCCATCGGGTTCGAGTTCGAGGAGTTTGAAACGCACAGAGGCGCGTTGTTCGCGGCTTTCAATACAGAAGGGTTCGATGGCCCAGTTGCTCCACGATCCCGTGCTGGCTTCGGCGATGTGATCGTTGCCATTCTGGGATCGGCAGACGCGCAGGGTGTCGTATCCGTTATTGGTGCTGGCAAAGACGAGCAGGTGAAATCGGTTGATGTCGCCGCCGAGGCGCGCGTGAATTGCAATGGCGGAGGCAAGGGGTGGGGCAGCACTTTGTGGGAGATTGGTCCAGCCATTCGCAGGCGATAGTGCTGGGATGGGTTCTATGCTTCGCTGTCTTCGGCGCACGGCTGTGCCGTCGTGGTCCATTTGTACGATTTCTTCGACGTGTTCGGCGGTGGTATAAGCCTGTGCTGCGGCGATTTCATAGTCGGTGCTGGCGTGTCCGGGGTGACCAAATCCGTCAATTACATATCCTTTTTCCACGCCCGATGGATGCGCTGCCGGATAGTGCAGGGCAACGCCTTTGAGTCCTTCGCGCTCGAGGGCGTTCCACAGGCGTTGGGCATTGTTGGCGCGGCCGTCAAAAGAGTTGACGCGTTCGTCAGGACCTACTTCGACGCGCCAGCGCGAGACGCTGTGTGTGCCGGTGTGCGCGCCAGTGGAGAGAGTTGCCCAGTTGGTGGGTGTCCAGACCGGGAAGGAGGGAAAGGTTTCGTTGATTGCGCCTTCGTCGAGCATGCGTTTAAAAGTTGGGATAACGCCTTCGTCGGCAAAGTATTTCATCATGGGAGTGATGAATCCGTCCATGCCGTAGGCGATAATTTTTTTTGACATGAGAATTCCTTTGTTAGAGGTTAATTGGGTTTTCTCGTTTACGAGATGAATTGTTAAAGATAGTGCAAAAACTAAAAAAAGCACTCCACAAATATTGTTGGAGTGCTTCTTCATTTTCCTTCCATGCTATTCAACTTCTCAGCAGGGACCTCGCCCCAGGTTTTTCCCCGAGCCTAATATAGGCCAGCATCCAGCGTTGCATCAAACAGACAAACGACAACAATGCTCTTGTGTTCATATAACAACGCTTTTGGAAGGCGTAGTATATGACTCCCATATCACCTGATTTTTTTTAATACCTGATCGCGACCAGTGCTGTTCTATTGATTGGATAAAGTCTGATCGCACCAATTTGGTACTTTGTACAAGCCGATTGTCCTGATCAAATCTAAGATAAAGACCCTCTGCTAATTGATCGCCTAATCTTGAAAATGACAGAAATTCCTTTAGATCTGAAAACGTGAAATGACCATGTGCAATGAATGGGACTTTACTTATTTCCATCTCCCGAAAAAATGCATCGCGTTTATCTGTTGACAAGAAGTGACCAACTTGTTTGTCATAGATGTCGAAACCGAGAAACCAATCTGGTAATCGGTCATAAAAGACCGAATGCTGAGCATAGCACCATTCGCCAAAAAGGATATAGCGGTCAATCAAATGATCAAAAAGAATGTCCTCTTTCGGGGATAGCCACTCTAATAATTTTTTCCATTGTCCCAAACTTGGAAGGGATAAGTACGCCCCCCGATTTTGAGCACGGATATTTCCATTGGAGTCAAACGAGATACCAAGATTCGCCCCGTCAACCTTTTCTTCTACGACAAGTTTATGTCCCAAGAACGCATCGCGTTCAGGCTCCGACATGACCTTATCGCCCCGGATATCTACATCACCAGGGAGTGCCAGATGTGGCGTAGAAGGGAATTTGAAGAAATTGTCTCTCACAGACCTTTCTCCTCGTATTTTGCTCTCATCTTTCTTCATGGGGCATGAGTTGGGGACACAGGAATTTGATCTGTATGCCGTGGGCGTTAAGCGCGGCACGATGATCCCACCAGTCCGTATCGGAAGCGTTGAGAATCGGCGGAGGCGAGTCCAGACCTGCTGCTCGTGCGACAGCGACAAATTTGCGATCACTCCGATCAAAACCGCCAAGTGCAGGGTCATCTGGAAATTCCTGGAATCCACGTACAGCGTGGGGAGTAATCTCAACCTGTAAGCAATAGCTTGGATTCCATAGATGTGTCAAGAGCCACTTGAGAAAGGCGTCGCCTACCCCGGGTTGGTCGGACGAGTTTAATTGCCCCTCATACTCTCTCATAATGGCCCACTGATTATCCACCACTACGCAGCATCTATCCCTAATGTCTTCAATTACCTGGATACAGGTATCTATACAATCTTCGTCTGCATGAATTGCCTTGCGGTTCGCCACAAGGGCGACATTAGTATCTATAACAACATTCTTCTTAGGTAAGTTATTCATTTGTCTCCCCATAGCCCTGAATGTTTTGTTGCCTCCTCTTTTTTGTCGCCGCCTTGGCTTGCTCGAGAATGTCTCCCATCTCATCGCCAAAAAAGTTTTCCGGCCAGTTCTGTATATTGCCAAACTCGTCTATTTTTAAACGCTCCAGCTTAGCTGGGGGAGCATTGATATTGGCGAAGTAGGCTGATACTTTATCTTCAGACAAGCGGCCCTCGGCTATTCGTCTTTGCAATCGCCGGAGGAAATGTTCAGAGTGGGTTTCAATGATCAACTGGATATTTCTTTTTTTGTAATCTGTTCTGAGAGATCTTTTAACTTGGGTACCGAATCTCTCTTCGTACGTTTTTTCAAAAATCAATCTGGAATTGATGACATCAATCATTACATCGGCTAAAGCCGCCTGTGCATAGGGATGAAGGTGAACTTCTGGTTGGTCTATTAGGATGATAGATCCTTCAGGTGCATAGAAACACTGCACGAGCACCGGTAGCACTTGCGAGATACCGAACCCAACATCTGGAAGTTCCACCCAGGTCTTTGATCCTTTAGTACGTATCTGGACGCCATAAACCTGCTTAGTAATTTGTTGTACCCTGAATTGCTCAATTAAGCCCATCTTTTGGAGTTCATAAGCAATGACCTCCTCAAATGACCTTTTCTGAATTTTTTCTATGGGGGGGAGCACAATTTCACGGTCTCGAGCCGCCACAATTGCTGCGACAGTATCTTCGCCTTGGTATCCCACACTTTCTGGATCGGTATAGTAATACGACGAACGATCCGCTTTCACACGAAGTGGGCTAAGATAAAAAAGATCTCTAAACAGTTCTTCATGCAGATAATGGACCCCTGTGACAAAATCATAGATGTTTGCATAGGCGGTAAAAACCTCAGGAGGGAAACCGTAAAAATGGACAGGAGTACCCAAATTCACATCCTCTTGCTCTGACTTCTGCTTTTCTAACTTGAAGTTAGAAGATTCAATTTCATACTTTGAGGATGTATGGGGCTTTCGCTTCATCCCAAGGGAACACTGGATTTCCCCATTTTTGAACAAAGTATATTTAAAACCCCGGGTGACTGGAAGATAAGAAGTCTCAGGTGCAGACTTCAGATTAGTAGTGTATTGAGTCTCTCCTTGGGGAACGATTTCTGCTTGAAAGGCCAAATCATTATAGGAAGACATCTTATGAAGATGATCATAAGATGTAGCACGCGAACTATTTCGTGACCACTGGTACTTAAAATTAATGTTAATTCCTTTTGGTTTTCGCCCAAAGACCATTTCTTCGTACGAGCCCAGTTGAACTGCCGAATTTCTCTCACCTGAATAAAATACCGCTGTCTGAGCAGGTGATTCAATCGTCTGCTTGAGCATCATCAGGAACTGACCAATACTGGACTTACCGGAACTGTTGGCACCAAAGAAAAGAGTAATAGGGGCAAGGTCAATTTCGCCAGTATCCTTCCAAACCTTGAAGTTTTGGATTCGCAATTTCTTTAGCATATTTTTTCCTTCATCCTGTTTATCGCTTGTAAGTCATTTATCTTCAAAACTTTTTGTCTAAAGATACATAATATCCAAATACAGATAGGATTTGGAAAAAAGTAGCATCCAACCCCTTAAAAAGCAAGCAGAATAAGAAATAGAATCCAACCAGAGAATGAGACAGTTTCTAAATAGGACGTCGCGTGAGACTGAAGGTTTGAGCGGTTGGTCCCCCGTCGGGTTGGGTGGCTAAGAAGAGCGCGAGTGGGACGACATCTTCGGGTGCTTTGACGACTTCGCTGGGCGCGAAGGGCGGTGGACCGCCCACTCTCATGCGACCGCCGGTAAGATGTGTGGCTACCGGGCCGGGGATGAGTTCGTTGACTGTGATGTTGTTTTCCCAGACTTCTTCTGATAGGCATTGGTGCCGACTTGATACGCAGAACCGCCCGCTCTGGGGCGATGGCCCATGCCCGATCCCACGTTGATGACTCTGCCACCGCCGGATTCAATCATGAGGGGGAGCAGGGCGTGCGAGACGAGGTAGGCGCTGATGCAGTTTACCGTAACGTCTTCGATCCAGACATCGGGATCGCTGTCGAGGATGCTGTTGCGCTCTATGCCACCGCCCGCGTTGTTGACGAGGATGTCCAAACGGCCAAATTCTCCGCGAACTTTTTCTGATAGTGCATCAACGCTCTGGCGGTTGGTGACATCGGTGGGTACGGACAGGACTTTGCGACCGAGGGCGCGAATTTCTGCGGCAACGGCATCGAGTTGTTCTGCGGTTCGGCTCCTTCTGTGGCAAAGGCGATGGCAATGGCGCGACCAATACCCCGCCCACTGCCGGTGACGAGCGCGACTTTTCCGGTGAGTTGTGACATACGGTCTCCTTAAAAGCTATTTTACCAATCAACGACTGATCCGTCGTCGGGATGAAGGGATCTTTGATTGTTCCAGTCGTGGCCAATTTTGTCTTCCATTTTGTCGTCGTCCAGTTCAATGCCAAGGCCGGGACCTTTGGGCAATTCGACGTAGCCGTCTTTGAATTGGAACGGTTCTTTGAGATAGTCTTCGCCAAACATGGTATGTTCCTGAGCGAGGAAGTTGGGGATGCTGGCGTCGAGTTGGATGCAGGCGGCCAGGGAGATGGGACCGAGCGGACAGTGCGGGGCAACGGCTGCGTAATAGGATTCTGCCATGCCTGCGATTAGACGGGTCTCGAAGATGCCGCCAGCGTGTGACAGGTCGGGTTGTATGATGGAACAGGCGCGTTTTTCGAGGAGGTCGCGGAAGCCCCATTTGGTGAAGATGCGTTCGCCTGTTGCGATGGGTAAGTGGGTTTTGCGTGCGAGTTCTGCCATGCCTTCTATGTCTTGACACTGGATGGGTTCTTCGACAAACATCGGTTGGTAGGGTTCGAGTGCTTTGATGAGGATGGCGGCGGTTTGAGGTGATATGGCGCCGTGAAAGTCGATGGCGATGTCAAAGTCCGGTCCGCCCGCTTCGCGCATGGCGGCAAATGTTTCGACTGCGTGATCGATAAAGGCCGGGTTTTCGACGATGCGCGCCGGGCGAATTTTGGCTGGGCCGGTCTTTATGGCGATAAATCCCTGTTCTTTGCGCTCTTTTACTGCGGCAGCAGCCTGTTCGGGTGTGCCTCCTCCTCCCGTACCTTTGTACATTTTGATGCGGTCGCGCAGGGGACCGCCGAGCATTTCATAGACGGGCATGTTTGCGGCTTTCCCGGCGAGGTCCCAAAGTGCTTGTTCAACACCGGATAGGGCGCTGGTGAGAATGGGTCCGCCGCGATAAAAAGCATGGCGATACATGGCCTGCCAGTGATGTACCACGCGACGGGGGTCTTTGCCGATGAGATAGGGTTCGAGTTCGGCCACGGCTTGAGCGCAGGTGAGGGCGCGTCCTTCCAGGATGGGTTCGCCAAGGCCAACGAGGCCCTCGTCTGTGTGCATTTTGAGAAAGAGCCAGCGCGGTTTGACGAGAAAAGTTTCGAGTTTGGTGATTTTCATGGTAACTCCTTTAGGGTGGTCAATCACACAAATATGCGATGAGAGTTTCTTGTTCCCGGTATTCCGGGATGATAATATCTGCACCGACTTCGACGAGGCGGTTTCGCTTCCAGGCATTGATGCCTTCGCGCTCAACTTCGTCTGATGCGACACCGATAGCAGTGCCGCCCACGGCTTTTACGTTTTCGATTTCGACGTATCCATCGCCAAATCCCAGCAGTTCGGAGCCGTCTATAGCATGGGTTTCGAGCATGTTTTGTATGACCATGGCTTTGGAAAAGTTTTCGTGCTGGTCCAATGCGCCAAAGACGCGATTTTCAAAGTAGGCTGTAAGGCACAATAATTCGACTTCGCGGCGGACAAAGACGAGATCGGTGCCGCTGGCTAAATAAAGTACCAGGCCGCGGTTGGACAGGTTGTCGAGCAGGGCGCGGGTATGGGGTAGCATGAGATCGTCTGGGGCGATCTCACCTGTTTCGAGGCCGCGAATGCGATGGGCTATGTGGGCGTTGAGCAGGTCGTTAAAACGCTGTTTGTAGGTGAGGGGATCGTCTGGTATGCCACCGCGTTTTTGGATTTCTTCGCATAACTGAATCATCTGGTAGATGGTTTGCTTGCCGGTGAGGCGGTCGATAAATTCGGTGACCAGAGCGCGATGTTCCGCTTCGGTTTCGCCGGTGTTGAATTCGGAGAGTACTTCGACCATCATGGGGATCATGATTTCGCGCCAGCCCTGGCGAACGAGCGACAATGTGCCATCAAAATCAAAGAGCACTGAGCGATAATGCCCCCGGGGGATATGTGTTGCAATGATTTCAATGTTGCCGATTTGTTGACTCATAAATTTATTCCTGTTAGACGGTGCGTCAATAAAGGGATTCGCGCTTCAAAAATCAAGTGGGTAATTATCCTGTTCCCGACCAAATGTGTTTGAAAAATTTGGAATCTCCTATATATTGTAATACTGGCTCAAACTGGATTTTTAACAAAAAAGGCGCGATGAATGCAGAGCGATAGCACGCTAAGTCACGTGGCATCGGTCGAGACGCAAAATGGAAATTTTCGGCTTGATGAGGCAATGGTTGACGGGCAGTGGTATCATGTGCTTTCTATAAATGGGTGTGCGATTGCGAGTAGCAGTTCCGATTTGGAGATCGCACTTGCCGACCTCGCGCTGGCTGGTATTTCTCCAGATCAGAGACATGCCGATGTGTTGATCGGTGGGCTTGGATTGGGCGTGACGCTGAGACAGGTGCTGAAGCATAGGGCTGTGCAGTCCGTTTGTGTGGTGGAAATTGAGCCGCAAATTGTAGAATGGAATCGCACTTTTTTGACCAATGCCGATTTGCTGAATGACGCACGGGTTGAGCTTGTTGTGGGCGATTTTTGTTCTTATGTGCAGGGTACACCACGCAATTATCACGGTATTGCAATGCATATTGATGTTGGGCCAGATCAGGTGGCGCGAGTGGAGAATCGCCAGGCTTATAGTTTGTCGATGTTGCGCGTGTTGCAAATGCGACTTCGGGCGGGCGGGGCACTTGCGATTTGTGCGGGTGGGTCATCTTATGAACGGGCACTACAGCGCGTTTTTAATGCGGTTTCTATGCAGTCCGATTCTGCAGATCAATGCAGATCGTGTACAATTTATCAGGTAATAGCACAGTAGTAGAACAAATCTCCTCCAAAAATGGGCGGATTATGAGAAAGGGGCTTGTGATGAGCAAGGATTCACTTACAGTAACTGATAATCGAAATGGAAATACTTATGATTTGCCTATTACTTATGGCATATATTCTGAGGACGGAGCGCATGTGCGTTCGGCAGATTTGAACCAAATTAAGGGTTCGGATAATGACTTTGGCCTGTTGGGATACGACCCGGCGTATATCAATACGGCATCTTGTAGCAGTTCGGTTACGTATATCGATGGTGCGAAGGGGATCTTGCGCTATCGCGGATATCCCATTGAGCAGTTGGTGGCGGAGTCTTCTTATCTCGAAGTGGCCTATTTGCTGGTTTATGGCGAGTTGCCCAGTTGCGATCAATTGTCCGGGTTTTCCGAGCAGGTAAATTCTCAGACTGTGGTTTCAGACGATATTTTGTCTTTTATTGATGGTTTTCCCAAAGGATCTCATACAATGGGGATGCTGGTGGGCGCGCTGGGCGGGATGTCGGTATTTTACGACGATGAGCGAGATTTTGGAACCGAAGAGGCACAACTTCGTCATATTTGTCGTCTGGTCGGCAATGTTGCGGCAATAGGTGCTGCGGTGCATCGCCGCAGTGCGGGCTTGCCCTATGTGTCGGCAGATCCCGGGTTGGGGTTTTACGGCAATTTTTTGAATATGTTGTTTGGCACAGAGGGCGAGGCATATCAGGCTGATCCGGTGCTTGAGCGCGCGCTGGAAGTGTTGCTTATTTTGCACGCCGATCACGGTCAGAATTTATCTACCAGCATTATGCGGGGCGTTGCCAGTGGGGGGGCAGATCCGTATTCGTCTATGGCTGGCGCAGCAGCGGCGCTTTACGGTCCGGCACACGGGGGCGCGAATGAAGCTGTGCTCAATATGCTCAATGAGATCGGCTCGGTGGATAAGGTGCCGGCTTATATCGAGCGGGTGGAAAATAAAGAGGTGGTGTTGCAGGGGTTTGGGCATCGGGTCTATAAGAATTACGATCCCAGGGCGGCGATTGTCAAAGAGACCGCATATAGTGTGTTTGAAGTGACGGGTAAGAATCCCTTGATTGATATTGCGCTGGAATTGGAGCGGATTGCTCTTCAGGATGAGTATTTTATTTCGCGGCAATTGTATCCCAATGTGGATTTTTATTCGGGTATTATTTATCAGGCTATTGGATTGCCCACGCGGATGATGACGGTGTTATTTGCGGTGGGACGGTCGTGTGGCTGGCTGGCGCAGTGGAAAGAGATGCTGGGGGATAGCGAACAGAAAATCGCCCGACCGCGCCAGATTTATACCGGAGCAGATAAACGCGATTACGTGGCGATGGGTCAGCGGTAATTTCTCGTTGTAACAAGAATTGGAGGCAGGCGATGGCTTTTATTCATATTCCCAAAGGCTGGCAGTTGCCCGAAGGCGAGGTTACGCCCGAAGACATTTACATGAATCGTCGGCGCTTTATGCAGGCGATGGGTGTTGCGGGCGCGAGTGCGGTGATTGGCGCGGGCTGTGCGACTGCAGAAGATGAGTTTGAGGTGGAAGTTCCCCCATCACTGCCGGGTTTGTATCCTGCAAAGCGCAATGAAATTTACACGGTGGAGCGGGAATTGACGCGGGAGAAGGTTGCCGCGCGGTACAATAATTTTTACGAATTTACCACGAATAAGGGCAAGGTCCACGAGTTGACGGATAAGTTTGAGGTGCGCCCCTGGGAGGTGGAGATTTCGGGTTTTGTGGAGAAACCCGGAACGTATGATCTGGATGATTTGCTCAAGCGATTCGCGCTGGAAGAGCGCGTGTATCGATTTCGGTGCGTGGAAGCATGGGCGATGACGGTGCCATGGACGGGCTTTCCGATGAAGGCGTTGATCGATTATGTGCAGCCCCAGTCGTCTGCAAAATACGTGCGGATGGTGACGTTCAATCGCCCGGATCAGGCGCCGGGTATTAAGACGCAGTCCTGGTATCCGTGGCCTTATTTTGAGGGCTTGACAATGGAAGAGGCGACGAATGAACTGACGATGCTTGGGACGGGTATTTACGGTCATGCATTGCCCAAACAGCACGGGGCACCCATTCGGTTGATTACGCCGTGGAAATACGGGTTTAAGAGTATTAAGTCCATTGTGAAGATTGAGTTTACCAAACAGCGACCGCCTACCTTCTGGAACAAGCTGGCACCTGCTGAGTACGATTTTTGGGCAAATGTAAATCCCAAGGTGCCACATCCGCGCTGGTCACAGGCAACGGAGCGGTTGATCGGGACGATGGAGCGCGTGCCCACCCGAATGTACAATGGGTATGGCGATTATGTGGCGCATCTGTACGGGTAGCGAAAATAATGTCCGTTGTATGTCAAACCGCTCGGTGAGATGATTGCCGAGCGGTTTGGTGTTCACGGATTTGAATACGAGATGAAAACGGGCTTGTGTGTTGCACATTGTTCAAATTCTGTTAGATTGGAGACAAGATGGGCAAAACAACACTTGTATTAATTCTATTGGCAAGTGTACTCATCCCAACTCATATCCTGTCAGGGGAGGATTCTGTGAAGACTTTGGAGCCTGAAGTGAATGATGTTGGTCTGAGTATTGGGCAGGTGCCACCTGCGTTTATACTGCCGGATTTGTACACTGGGGAATTGGTTTCGCTGAGTGATTTTCTCGGGAAAAAGACGGCGTTTTTTATGTGGGCGTCCTGGTGAGGGTGCCGCGCTCAGTTGCCTGGATGGCAACAGTTTTATCAGGAGTACGGTGAGCAGGTTGGGGTGGTGGTCATTGCCCAGGATGCACAGGGTGCCGAGGTTGCCAGTCCCTGGGTTGAAAAAGCTGGTGGCACGTATCGCGCATTGCTGGATCAGCACAATGCGATTGGCAAAGCGTATAACGTGAAATTTGTGCCGGTTGGGATATTTGTGGATGAGGAAGGACGGCTTGTCCGCAGTGTTGGTAGCGTTAATATTGACAATGGGACTCTGCGTGAAGAACTGGTCGAGTGGATCACATCGGGAGCTGTTCCCAGTGCTTGGCGCGATGCGGATAAGGGTGCGAAACCCCGCGTGCTGACTGCGGATGAGCAGGAGGCAGATACAAAATTTCAGCGCGCTATTGTGTTGCTGAAACAGGGTAAGCGCGAAGATGCGATTGCAGAATTAAAGCGCGCTTATGTTCTGGATCCCAAAAATTGGTTGATTCGAAAGCAGTTGTGGGCGATAGAGAATCCCGGGATGTTTTACGATGGCAAGGTTGATTATCGCTGGCAAAAGGAACAGATGGCGAGAGAAAATGAGGAATTAAAAAAATGAAGTATCGCGCTAAAAGATTGACTCAGCTCGTCAGTTGCGGTGGTTGAGCATCGAAACTCGATCCAGCGGTGCTGGATGTGATTTTGAAAAAGTTGCCGCAGGTGGCGCATCCCGATTTGATGGTGGGGATGAATACGGCTGATGATGCCGGTGTGTTTCGGATTTCTGAGGATACGGCGCTGATTCAGACGGTGGATTTTTTTACGCCTATTGTCGATGATCCGCATGCGTATGGGCAGATTGCCGCAGCGAATTCGCTGAGCGATGTGTATGCGATGGGGGGGCGTCCGATTACTGCGCTGAATATTTGTGGGTTTCCGAGTGATGATGTCGATCCAGAGGTGATTGCAGAGGTTTTAAAAGGTGCCCAGGAGAAGGTGGCGGAGTCCGGCGCGGTTTTGGTCGGTGGGCATTCTGTGGAGGATGTGGAACCCAAGTTCGGGTTGTCTGTTACGGGGGTTGTGCATCCAATTGATGTGAAGACCAATGCGGGTGCGCGGGTGGGCGATTGTCTCATTTTGACGAAGCCGCTGGGTACGGGTTTGATGTCGGATGCCTTTCAAAATGGTGAGATTGATGAAGGTGATTTGCAGATTGCGGTGGATTCTATGGTGCAATTGAATCGCATCGCAGCCGAGGAGATGGTTGCATACAAAGCGGGTGGATGTACGGATATTACCGGGTTTGGGTTGCTCGGTCACGGGTTGGAGATGGCGCAGGCGAGTGGGGTAGGGTTTTGCATTCGAGCTTCTGATGTGCCGCGTTTTGATCTTGCTTTGCAAATTGCAGAGGAGCGCGAGGGCGGTGGTTTGCGGCGCAATCGGGCGGCGCGAGGGCATGCGGTGAGGTTTGCCGAAGATGTTGACGAGTCTTTGAGGCGTTTGTTTTTTGATCCGCAGACTTCTGGTGGCTTGCTGATTGCACTTGCATCTGATGCGGCTGATGCTTTTCTTGAGGCACTGATTGAGCGCGGTGTGATGGCTCGAGATATTGGCGAGGTGGTTGCAGAGCATCCCGGTGAAATTGAGGTACGAGCGTGATTGGGAGTGGATGGGGAACTGGTGTCCCCCGCGGGCTTCAAACCCGTTGTTGCGTGCTAACCCCACGCTAGGTGGGTTCGATTCCCACACATTCCCGCCATTTTTGATAGCGGAGAAACTTTCTGAGTTTCTCCGCTGTCTTTATGTGTGACTTCAGGAGGTATTAATGATCAAACGATTTGCTATTGCCGTTTTACTCCTCGCAGGGTTGTGTTCCCCCGCTCGGGGCTGGTTGCTGGAAGGGCATCATATTCTGACTTTGTCCGCTGTGGCGGCTTTGCCCGATGAGGTTCCGGCGTTTTTCAGGCAGGGGGCAAAGACGGTGGCGCATTTGAGTATTGATCCCGATATGGGCAAGAACCGGGGGACGCCGCAGGTGCGAGGGGCAGAGTATCCCGAGCATTTTTTGGATCGCGAGATGCTCGATGTGGAGACGCTGCCCGATAGTCGCTACGCGTTTGTCAAGTTGTGTTATGAGCATGGGGTGTCGCCCGAGAAGATGGGTTTTGTGCCTTATGCGGTGAATGAGTGGACAGAGCGGCTGGCGGTGGCTTTTGCAGAGTTTCGCAAGTGGCCCGATAATCCGCATATTCAGAGTAAGTGTCTGATTTATGCGGGTTTTCTCGCGCATTATGCCGAGGATCTGTGTCAGCCTTTGCATTTGACGATTCACTATGATGGGCGCGTGCAGGAGGGGGGCGAGAAGTTGCAGAAGGGTATTCACCAGAAGGTGGATGGTCTGGTGCAGTTTTTGAAGATGGAGCCAGGGGATTTGTCGCGCGATCAGGATGTGACGCCTTTTGAAAATGCGATGGTTGAAATTATGCGGGAGTTTGAGAAGGGGTTTGCTCTAATTGATCGGGTTTATGAATTGGGACCGAATATTCCCAGATATGATGAGGAGAATTGGGTACCGAATGCCGAGGTGATCGCTTTTGCAGAGGATCGTGCCCGCGCTGCGACGCGATTTACCGCGCGGCTTTATTTGACTGCCTGGCGGTTGTCCGAGCGTTTGGAGATTGCAGATTTTGTGAAGCGAGAGGTTTGGGACGGGGAGTAATTTATCGTTAAAGGAGATTATCGATGCGTCGATTGAGCATAGTATTATTGGCACTATTTGTTTTTGGGTCTTCGGCATGGGGCTGGTGGCCGCGAGGTCATAGCATTTTGACAAGGGCGGCTGTTCAAGCTCTTCCGGCAGATGCGCCTGATTTTCTCAGGGCTGGTGAAGGTATGGTGGCTCATGCGGCTGTTGATCCGGATGTTGCAAAGAATCGCGGTACGCTTCATCTGGAGAAGGCTGGTCATCCGGTTCATTATTTTAATATGGAGTTGTTTGAGGCAGGGGATTTGCCCGCGTCTCGGTACGCGTTTGGAAGGCGCTGTGCAGAGTTGGAAAAGAGGCCAGAGCAGGTGGGGTTGTTGCCTTACGTAACAGCGGAATATACCGAGCAACTCGCTCTGGCTTTTGCGGAGTTTCGCAAGTGGCCCGATAGTCCGTTTGTTCAGAATAAGTGTTTGATATACGCCGGGTATGTGGCGCATTTTGCTCAGGAAGTTTGTCAACCTCTGAATCTGACGATTCACTGGAATGGTCGCGTTGTAGATGGCAAGTCGTCGAGGACGCGCATTCACGAAAAGATTGATGGGTTGCTTCAGAATTTGGATTTGAAACCCGAAGAGATTGCCGAGGGCTTGGCTGCTGCGCCCGTGGATAGTTTGATGGCGGGTATTGTGGCACAGATGCACAGGAGCTTCGGAGAGGTTGAGTCCGCGCTGTCAATGGAGCAGTATCTCGTTCCAAAAGATGTGGATTGGAAGAATGAGCCTGCGGTGCGCGCTTTTGCGGAGAAGCATGCAAGAGAGGCCGCGCGTTTTACGGTTTCGCTTTATTTGACGGCGTGGAAGATGTCAGAGAAGATCAGATTGCCGGGTTGGATTGATCGCGGCGAGATGGATCATTTTGGTGCGATAAAGAAATAGGGGTGTTTATGGGATATGATCGAGAGCGCGAGGTCGCTGTTGAGGCTGTTCGAGAGGCGGCTCGGCTTTGTGTGGATGTGCGGAAATCACTTGTTGGGGCGATGGAGAAGGAGGATCGCAGTCCGGTGACGGTTGCGGATTTTGGCTCGCAGGCGCTTGTGTGCCAGCGATTAAAGTCGGTTTTTCCCAATGATCCGATTGTAGGAGAGGAAGATGCGTCGGTGCTTCGGGGTGCGGAGCAATCTGCGATGCGGAAGACTGTGTGCGAGTTTGTTCGGGCGTATGCACAGGCGGATGAGGATGCGGTTTGCGATTGGATTGACGCGGGCAATGGGGATGTTGCAGAGCGTTTCTGGACGCTCGATCCCATCGATGGTACAAAGGGTTTTTTGCGCGGGGATCAATATGCGGTGGCGTTGGCACTCGTCGATTGCGGTGAGGTGAAGGTTGCCGCGCTGGCGTGTCCAGCTCTGCCGGTGGATATGGAGGAGGTAGAGGGCGATTGTGGGGTGTTATTTGTGGCGGTGCGGGGGGAGGGTACCTGGGCGGTGCCTCTTGGGGGTGGCGATGTTGCCGATGTTCGGATTGATGGGCCTGTGTGGCGATTTGCGGAGAGTGTGGAGTCTTCACACGGCGATCACGATGCACACAAAGCAGTGGCGCGTGCGGTTGGTATTGAGTCGCCGTCGCTCAGGATGGATAGTCAGGTGAAATACGGCGCGGTGGCGCGCGGCGATGCGGCGTTGTATTTGAGGTTGCCGTCACCAAAATATCCGGATTATCGCGAGAATATCTGGGATCACGCCGCGGGTGCTCTTATTGTGGAGGAAGCCGGGGGACAGGTGAGCGATATGTTTGGCAGGCCGCTGGATTTTGTGTCTGCGGCGCAGATGGAAGACAATCGCGGGGTGGTGGTGAGTGCCCGCGAGGTTCACGCACGGGTGATTGACGCGCTTCGGGAGATGTGATGGGACGGGATTACGATGCTGTTGTTAAGCGCGTGGAAGCGGTGTCTGGTGTTGATGTGTATGAGTTGGGGGAGGTTGAAGGTTTGCCGGTTTTGCGCGTGTCTGCTGGCAAGGGGGACGCGCCTGTTGTTTATATCAATGGGGGGACGCACGGCGATGAACCGGCTGGCGTGGAGGCCGCGCTGGCTTTTTTGGAGGAGGGATGGGAGCGCTGGGCTGATAGGGTGCGTTTTGAGGTTATTCCGTGTTTGTGCCCGTGGAGCTATGTTCACAATGCGCGGCTCAATGCACAGGAGGTGGATGTGAATTGGGCGTTTTTGCGCGATGATGTGCCCGAGATTGAAATTTTGAAGGGGTTTTTAGAAGGACGAGTTTTTGCGGGTGTGATCGATTTGCACGAGGATTGGGAGAGTCCGGGTTTTTATTTGTACGAGATGTTTGGAGTCCGAGAATCTCTGGGGCGGGCGATGGTGGCGCGGGTGGCACAGGTGTGTCCGATTAATAAACAGACCGAGATTGAGGGCGAGATTGCAGTCGATGGGGTGATTCATCCCAATATGGATGTGGCGAGGCGGAAGTACGGGGAGGGTATTCCCATTGCTTTGTATCAGAGAGGGCATACGGGGCATCTGGTGACGTCAGAAAGCCCGACTGCGCAGCCGATGGATGTGCGCGTTGCAGCGCATCTGGCGGCTGTTGAGGTGATGGTGGAGGCGCAGGTTTAGGGAAGCTCAGAATACTAATTATTGAAAAAAGCGTGGGATTATATCCCGCGCTTTTTTAGTATGGACGAAAACCGCGTACCATGAATCCATTTTCTTTTTTTTCTTCTATCGGACGCTTTGATGATTCTGCGCGGTTTTTTGTGGTGGTGCCGCGTATGACGACGTAATCATCGGCTCTGCGGTAGCGGTGTATGACGACGGGGCGGGATTTGTCCGAGTGGTTTTGTTTGGAGCCATGAACGGTTTTGACGTGGAAGAAGATGGCGTCGCCGGGTTGACCGGGTATTGGGAGGGCGCGTTTCCAGGGCCATTCGTGGTCTGAAAGTCCCAGGTGCGAGAAGGTGTCGATGTGGTCGAGTTGCCCCAGTTTGTGAGAGCCGGGTACGACGTGGAGGGCGCCGTTTTTGAGGTCGGTAGGTACGACGTAGGTGAGGATGCCAACGGGTCCTTCGTATCGGTGTTCAAAATACGCCGAGTCCTGGTGCAGGTGTTTGGGATGGCCTCCAACGGGTTCTTTGTACAGGCATTGCCCGTTGCCGTAGAGTTCGATGTTGGGACCGAGTATGGCTTCGACGATGTCGAGGGTGGGCGCGTGAAATGCCGAGCGGAAGAAGGTGGCACTGGTGTTGTAGTTGATGCCCAGGACCATGATTTGCCGGTCGCGTTCGTAATTTGCCGGCGCGGGTATAAAGAGGGTGTTGTTGGGCGTGCGCCATCCTTCGGGGATTGCCGTGGCTTGTTCGAGGAGGGCGAGAGATTGTCTGGCTGTGGCTTTGATGTCGCGGTGAAGCGCGGCGATGTATTCGCGGAGCAATCCCCGCACGACTATCGCGCCATGCGTTTTGAATGCCTCGGCTGCGCGCTGTATGTCGATGTCTTCGGACTGGAAGTCCAGGTCGCTTAGAGAAATAGTTTGGGGCATGATTTTTTCAAAGTTATTGGAGAAGACGCTTTGGTCTTCATGATACACGAAGCGAATCAAACTGTCACGCATATTCTGTGCTTATCTACAGAAATTCTGAGAGGGTCACGCGGCGTTTTTCTTCCATTGATCGTTCGGCTGTGAGACCGATTAGCGCGGCGTTGATGGCTGTGAGGGCGTCGGTTTGCCAGTTGCCATTGTGGATGTCGTTGAGGAATTGGGTTTGGATTGTGATGTCCGATGGTTCGGCAGCGGGCAGGTCGCGTTCGCCTGATTTTGTCGATAGGCACCAGCCATCGCCTCTGTTGATGAGTGTCCCGTTTGTCATGACGATGTGGCGATATTCTTCGGCATGGGAGATTTCGATGCCACCGGTCCAGTTCCATTGCCCAATACCGCCGCTTTCAAAACCGACTGTGACGGAATTTGCAAAGCTATCATAGGTGCTGTCATCGCGCAGATTTTCGTAGTGGGCAGCGGCTTCAACCCAGGTGGCGGGACCAAAACAATCGACGAGTGGATAGATATTATAGACAAAAAAGAGGGCTGGGGGACCCGATATGGAAATATTAAAGAGGATTTCAGGACGTTGACCGCGACCCGGGGTGAGGCGGGTGAAAAGTGCGGTTATGAGGTTTCCCGTTTGAGCTGTTTGTTGTTTGAGTGCCCGGTGAGATGGCGAGAGGACTTCGTTGTGGCCCACGCGGAGGACGTGAGACGACTGGTCGATTCTGGAAAGCAATTGCCGCGCTTCATCGATATTGCGCGCCGCGGGATATTCGGTAAAAACGTGTTTGTTTGAATCGAGCGCGGCAAGGGCGATTTCACTGTGGGTGTCGTTGTAGGTGCATATTGCGATGGCGTCGATGTCGTCGCGTTTGAATATATCCCGATAGGTCGGCAGGTAATCTACGCCGTGCTTGTTGGCGAGTGCTGGTCCGGTTGCTGAGTTTCGTGCAGCAATGGCAATGAGTTCAAAGCCATCTGTTTGGGAAAAGTTCTGGGCGTGGCGACTCGCCATACCGCCTGAGCCGATAATGCCAATGCGAATATTTTTCATTTTTTCTCCAATAAAAAAGAGTCCGCAAGCAACTTCGCGGACTCTTTTTGCGCGGTCGTATTGACGCGCGTTAGTTGGGCGATATGTCGTCTGAGAAGAGGCCGCCGGTGAACTTGAGCATGACTTTGAAGGATGCCAGGCCCACGGGACGCCCATCGGGATCTACAATGGGTATGTGGCGGAAGCCGTGCAGAGACATCAGGTGCAGGAGATGACCGATGGGATCAGATGTTTTCAATGCGGTGGGGTCTTTGGTCATCAGGCTATCGATCGTTATTTTTTTGAGGTCTATATCGCGCCCGGCAACTTTTTCAAAGAGATCGCCCTGTGCGAATATGCCGCGCAACAAGCCTTGTTTGTCAACGACCAGCAAACAGCCCATATTTTTGCTGCGCATGGTCTCGACGGCATCTGCTACCGAAGTATCGGCGGATACGCATTCGGGTGCTGGCAGATCGAGCGATGAGATCGGATCGTAGAGCAGTTGCTGAAGCGCGGTGCGCGGTGCCATGGGGTCTTCTTGATCGATATCGGGAATGATATTCGATGTGGGCAATTCTTCGTGGATTTCTTGCACGGTCTCGGCGTCGGGACCTTCGGGAACAATCCAGGTATCTGTCGCGTGATACAGGGCATTGAGATCCCCTGCGCCGCGTTCTTCAACCGCCTGGCGACCCTGTGCGACGATCTGCTCTTCGTAAATTGGACGTTCGACACAGCGAAATACGCCGAATGGCACCGGATAATCCGGATGTGTGAGGCGGCTGAGCAAATACGCATGGGCTGGGTTATCCAGGGTTTCGTCGTGTGCGAGCAAGTCGCTTTCCGACACGCCATTGCCCAGGGTTACGACTTCGGGCGAGAGCCCGTTGATACGGATGCCTTTGTCGCGATCTTTGCCAAAAATGATGGGTTGGCCGTGTTCCAAAATCACGGTCTGATCGTCTTTGACATCCGCCTGGGTGGCAAAAAACCAGGCACCGTCGTTGTAGATGTTGCAGTTCTGATAAATTTCGACAAAGGACGTGCCGCGATGTTCGGTGGCGCGTTTGAGGATCTCGGCCATGTGTTTGGTGTTGCGGTCAACGCTGCGGGCGACAAAGGTGGCTTCGGCTGCCAGGGCAACGGATATGGCATTGAAGTCCTGCTCCACAGAGCCCATGGGCGACGAATAGGTGCGCGTACCCGGCGGCGATGTGGGTGAATATTGCCCTTTGGTGAGGCCGTAGATCGCATTGTTGAAGAGTATGATGTTGAGATCGACATTGCGACGTAGTACATGCAACAGGTGATTGCCACCTATGGATAGGCTGTCGCCATCGCCGGTGATTACCCACACATGCAGGTCGGGATTGGCTACTTTGAGTCCAGTCGCCACGGTTGCCGCGCGACCGTGAATGGTGTGCAGACCGTACGTGTTCATATAATAGGGGAACCGGCTGGAGCAACCAATGCCCGATATAAAGACCATATCTTCCCGCGCAATGCCCATCTCGGGCAACACGCGCTGCATCTGTGCGAGGATGGCGTAATCACCACAACCAGGGCACCAGCGCACTTCCTGGTCGGATACGAAGTCTTTTCGCGTCAGTGTTTCAATAGCGTCTGCCATGTTTGGATTCCTTTAGGACGAGGGATTACCCAGTATTTCGGCAATTTTGCCGGATATTTCTGTAATTTTGAAAGGCAATCCCTGAACTTTATTGAAGGGAACGATGACCTGTGAAGGATATTTGGCCTGGAGCAGCAAAGACAATTGTCCCATGTTGAGTTCGGGCACGAGTATGGTTTTGTAACTCGATAGTATTGCGCCCAGATTTTTGGGGAATGGGTTGAGATAGCGCAGATGCGCTGCGGCAACCGAATAGCCTTGCTGTCGCATTCTACGCACTCCCGAACGGATCGCGCCATAAGTACATCCCCAGCCCAGGACGAGCAAATCCCCCGATTTGGGACCCATGACATGCTGGAGCGGAATGCGGTCGGCGATTCGCGCCAGGCGTTCGACGCGTATGTTGGCCATGTGCTGGTTGTCATCCGGGTCGTAGGACACATTGCCCGTGCCGTCTTCTTTGCCCAGTCCACCAAGCCTGTGTTCAAGGCCCGGCGTGCCCGGCAATACCCAGGGACGAGATAGAGTTTTTGGATCTCGCAGATAGGGCAAGAAGCCCTCGGGATCGATTCTGTGCTCGACTGAAATGGTCGGAATATCATCTGGATCGGGAATTTTCCACGGTTCAGCGCTGGTGTTGAGGTATCCATCGGAGAGGAAGATGACGGGACTCATGGTTTCAACGGCGATGCGAAACGCTTCGATGATCATGTCAAAGCAGTCTGAGGGCGTGGCCGGTGAGACAATGGGGATGGGACTGTCGCCATTGCGACCAAACATGCATTGGAGCAGGTCCGATTGTTCTGTTTTGGTGGGCATGCCCGTGCTGGGTCCGCCGCGCTGAAAGTTGCAGATAACGAGGGGTAATTCCATCATCAGGGCGAGGTTCATGGCTTCGCTTTTCAGTGCGATGCCGGGGCCACTGGTGCCCGTGGCGGCAAACGCGCCCCCAAAAGCAGCGCCAATGACCGAGCCAAGTGCGGAAATTTCATCTTCTGCCTGAAAGGTTCGCACGTCAAAATTTTTCAATGCGGCCAATTCTTCGAGCACCGCGCTGGCCGGCGTGATGGGGTAGCTGCCGTAAAAGAGGGTTTTACCCGCTTTGTGAGCCGCGGTGACCATGCCTATTGCCGTGGCTTGTGTCCCCGTGACGGCGCGATAAGTGCCCGGTGCTACAACGGCTTTTTTGACCTGGTACTGAACTTGAAATTCTTCGACTGTTTCACCAAAGTTGTAGCCGGCTTTCAGGGTGCTAACGTTGCCATCGATGATTTCGTCTTTGCCCTGAAATTTCTTTTCGAGCATGCGAATGGTCGGCTCGATCGGGCGGTCAAAAATCCAGTATGACAGGCCCAGTGCGAAGAAGTTTTTCATCATGTCAATCTGGCGATTGGTCAGGCCCTCAACGTGTGCGACGGCTGCTTTGTGCAGTGTGGTGAGGGGAACTTTGACCACGCGGTAGTTGGAGAGGTTATTGCCTTCGAGGGGGTCGCTGTCGTATCCGGCTTTGCGCAGGTTGTTGCGCGTGAAGTTGTCGGTGTTGGCAATGATGATGCCGCCGTCTGGTAGATCGTTGACATTGGCTTTGAGTGCTGCCGGGTTCATTGCCACGAGGACTTGTGGCTCATCGCCGGGCGTGTATATGTCTTCGCTGGATATGTGGATTTGAAATCCGCTAACGCCGGGTAATGTGCCGGCAGGTGCGCGGATTTCAGCGGGAAAGTCCGGCAGGGTGCTGATGTCATTGCCGACAATTGCCGAGGTGTTGGCAAATTCTTTGCCGATGAGCTGACTGCCATCGCCGGAATCACCTGCAAAGCGAATGGCAATGGATTCGATTTCGGACAGTTCAAAAAGCGCCGATTCGGCCGTTTCTTCGATGTCTATTTCGGCCATAAATCCTCCTGGAGTTTTTTAGGCACCATCCCGAGTGCTGGCAAAATGGTCGGGCGTTGGCGGTAAGTTGTAGATTTCTTCTGGGAAGTGATCGCTCATGTATTTGATGATGGCATAGTGTGTCAGTGTGCCCAATACGCGCCCTTCTGCATCTACAACGGGCATGTAGCGGTGGGGTTTGTCGCTCATAAATCGGATGGCTTCGATCAGTGTGATATCCGATTTAAGGGTGAGCGGATCGGGGGTCATGATCGTTTCTATAGGCTCGTTGAGTGCTTCGGATTGATCGATCACGCGGCGGGCAATATCGTGCGCTGTAAAGATACCGATTAGTTTGCCCTGATCCATGACCAGCGCGCATTTGCGCTGGCTGGTCTGCATTTTGGCGATGACTTGATTAACGCGATTGTCTTTTTGTACTTCGACGTAAAAGGAGAGATCAACGTGTTTTACTGTGTCGTTGTGGAGACTGTAATTCAGATTCATTGGGAAGGCTCTTTGGGGTGATTTTAGAGGGGGAATAAAGCTATAATTTCAGAGCAATTTAATATAATGTATTTACATATATGTGGCAAGTATTGTTCGGGAACAATATAAATATATATCAGGTAGCAAACCGCGCAAAAAGGTCGGTTCGGAAAATGTTTGATCTGCGATTTTTTCCCTCTATATTGCTTGTCAATATTTTTTAGATTCGTTTTTGCTGTGGGGAAGATATGCTGCGATCCGGGGCTGGACATTCAAATGAAGCCGATGGCATGTTCGCTGTTGAAGCCGCTTTGTCAGAAGCTATGAAGGGGCTGGGCGAGGTTGCGGTTGATGCTGCATTTCTTTTTTTGACCTATCACCACATGGGCGATGCGGCAGCTATGGTTGATGTTGTTATTGATCGTGTAGAGACAGAGGCTGTATTTGGATGTAGTGGCATGGGGGTTTTGACGGATGCCCGAGAAAATGATCGCGAGCCTGGGGTGGCAGTGCTGGTTTTGGGCGGAGATCATATCGAGGTGACACCTCTGGTGGCAGAGGGTGACGATGCGGGGGTTATTATTGGCGAGCGCGTGGCAGCCCAGGGAACAGAGGATGCGTTGCTGGTGCTTATGTGTGGGATTTATTCCAATCCGGCGACTTGTCTGGAACAGATTGCCGAGATGGCTGGCGATGTGCCTGTTGTGGGGGGCGTCGCATCGGGTAATCCGTGGGGTTCAGCGTCGCCGCAGACATTGCAATGGTGTGGCAGGTGGATTGGCGAACACGGCGTGGTAGGGGCGTTGTTGTCCGGGATACAGGTGGCTACGGGGGTGGCGCAAGGTTGCCAACCGTTTGGGCAGGCTTATGCGATTACCAAAGCGGAGGGGAATGTGATTCAGCAGATTGCATTTGGCCCCGCTGTCGATGCGCTCAAGGAGGCTATCAATACGCTTTCGGCAGAGGAAAAGGCCGATTTGCGCTACAATATTTTTGTGGGGCTGGCGATGGATGAATACGCAATTGAACGGGGGCGCGGCGATTTTTTGATTCGCAGTTTGACGCATATTGACGAGCAGTCGGGTGCGATTGCGGTTAATGAACGCGTGTCTGTGGGGCAGACGATTCAATTTAATCGGCGCACGCCCCAGGCGGGACATGAAGATATGGTAGAGGTGATGCAGGCGTTGCGGCAGTCTGTCGGGCGCCCGTCCAATACATGTGGTTTGTATTTTAACTGTATGGGACGTGGATTTGGGCTTTACGGACAGCCAGATCACGATGTTCTGGTGATTCGAAAACATCTGGGCGCTTTTCCAATGGCTGGTTTTTTCGGCACCTCGGAGCTGGCACCTGTGAGCGGGCGCAATTTTGTACATAGTTATACAGGCGCGTTGGCACTGATTTGGGAGGCGTAGGGCGGTCCGTTATCCGATTCGCCCCGCTTTGGAGCGTCCCCCGCGCCACAGGTCGTACTGGGGGTCTGCGTACTGGTCAAAGAAGTTCTGGATGCGGTTGCGACATTCGTTGATGACTGTTGCGTGGGAATCATTCGCCAGGTTGTTGCGTTCTTCTGGGTCTGCCTGCATGTCGTATAGCTCATCCGGGCCATCTGGATGCCGCCAGGTGTATTTCCAGCGGTCATTTCGCACCATGCGCGTGTTTTCAAATTCGTGGAATATCTCATTATCCCACGCCATTACCTCTCCCATAAGTGCTGGGGCATAGCTCATGCCCGGGAGATTGGGGTTGTCGGCAATCCGTTCCCGCAATTCCAGATAGTCCAGTACGGATGGGAGAAAATCGTAATTGCATGTTCGTCCTTCAAATATCCCGCCCGTCGGTATCCGCCCGGGCTGGTAAAATATCAGCGGGATGTGAATGGTTTCTTCATAAGTATGCAGCGGCCGGGAGTGGTCTCCCATGCCCCACATTCCGTGATGCCCGCCACACCAGCCCTGATCTGCTGTGAAAATTACCAGGGTGTCTTCTTCCAATCCGTATTCTTTTAAGGCGTTTGTTATTTCGCCTATCCCATCATCTACTCCGCTCACGGCAGCGGCATATCCGCGAATGCTCACCGGGTTGTTGATCATGTCCCGATTGCTGCGTAGCCAGGGATGCACGGGTTCCCTGGGGAAACTCGGCAGTTCCTTATCCGCGTAATATTCGGTATGCCGGTTGAGATGTGTTTCCAGCATGCTTTTTCCCAGGCCGTATGGACCGTTGTACGCTACGTAGAGAAAAAATGGCTGATGGTGGTTTTGCCGTAAAAATTCCAGGGCGTGTTCTGTTATGACTTCGGTTGTGTATCGGGGTTCGGTGTAAACCCCGTTCCGCCAGATCAATTCGTCGTCGTAAAATGTGGTGGTATGTCCTCTCGGGCGGGTAAACCAGTATGAAAATCCTTCCTGGGGCCGCAGGCTGTCTCCCAGGTGCCATTTTCCGCTCAGTCCGCATACGTAGCCCGCGTCTGCCATGACGCGGGGGAGGTTTGCAAATTCCCGAATGGTGCAGTATGCGTCTGGTCCCATCTGTGCATCTGGTCTTTCTCCGCCGAGGTAACAGTGTACGCCGTGTTGGGAGGGGATCAGTCCGGTCATAAATGTGGCGCGGCTGGGCGAGCAGACCGAGTTTACGCAGTAGGCGTTTGAAAATCGAATCCCTTCATTTGCAAGTCTGTCGATGTTGGGGGTTCGAATATCCGGGTTTCCATAACAGCCCAGGGTCCAGGCTCCCTGGTTGTCGGTCATGATGAATACTACGTTAGACATTAAAGATTCCTCTTAAGTAGTCATTTCTGAGCGAATGAGATCGGCATCAAAAAGCGATCTGATGCTACACCCTCTGTCATTGCGGCAGGGGGTTAGCCGCCACGCGCAGCACAACGCCAGTAATCCAGGAGATTTTTTTACCATAACACTCATAGGCTGCTACTTACACGTCTTTCTCATATCGCTCGTCTCCCACTTCATCCTGCAAGCGGTGGAGTTCGTCTTTTAGTTCGGCGACTATTTCTGCGTATTCCGGGTTGTGATAGACGCTGTTCAATTCATACGGGTCTTTGTCCAGGTCAAATAATTCCCACTCTGGTTCTCGGGCGTCGTCCGAGGCGCCTTCTTGCCCACATCCGTCGGCGTAGTAGTAGATGAGTTTGTGCCGATGCGTTCTGACTCCGTAATGCGCGTAGATATTATGCCCGTTCAGGTGCATCCAGTACCGGTAATACATCGAGGTGCGCCAGTAGGCGGGTCGGTCGCCGTTTAACAGGGGGCGCATGCTGTGTCCTTGAAAATGGCTGGGGATGTTTATGCCGGCGTAGTCCAAGAATGTGGATGCGAAATCTACGTTGAGGATCATGTCGTCGCAAACACTGCCAGCTTTGATTTCTTTGGGGTACCGGATGAGGAATGGCATGCGGAGGGATTCTTCGTACATAAAGCGTTTGTCGTACCAGCCGTGGTCGCCCAGGTAAAAGCCCTGGTCCGATGTATAGACGACGATGGTGTTGTCGGTTAGTCCTTCTTCGTCCAGGTAGTCCAGTACGCGGCCGACATTGTCATCGACAGATGCCACGCAGCGCAAGTAGTCTTTGATGTAGCGCTGGTATTTCCATCGCATGTCTTCTTCGGGACTCAGGCCTTCGGGGACGGGTTGTTTCAGGTCGCGGGGGTTCAGGTCGCGGTTGACGCGCATTTCAGCCTGAGATGCCGCTGTGGCGCGGTTGCTGTAGTCGTCCCATAGTGTTTCTGGTTCTGGGATGTCGATGTCTTCATACATGTCCGCGTGTTTGTCATCTGGTTCCCAGGGGCGATGGGGCGCTTTGTGGTGATACATGAGCATGAATGGTTTGTTTTTGTCGCGGTCTTGCAACCAGTCCAGTGCGAGGTCGGTTATGATGTCTGTGGTGTATCCTTCGTAATGTACTTCTTTGCCCATGTCGTACATCATGGGGTTGTGATACGCGCCTTGTCCGGGTAGTACGTTCCAGTAGTCAAATCCGGTGGGGTCGTTGTGTCCGCCGTGCCCGAGATGCCATTTGCCCACCATTGCGGTCTGGTATCCCGCGGCTTGTAGCAGTTTGGGGAATGTGACCTGGCGCCCGTCCAGGTTTGTGCGCAATGTGGTTACGCCGTTGATGTGGTTGTAGGTTCCGGTTAAGATTACTGCCCGGCTCGGCGCGCAGATCGAGTTGGTGCAAAAGCAGTTGTTAAAGCGCATCCCACCTTCAGCGATGCGGTCCAGATTGGGCGTTTCGTTAATCCGACTGTTATAAC
>JAGWBW010000196.1 GCA_021295695.1 Candidatus Latescibacterota bacterium | reverse complement strand
CCGCAGGCATTTCGTTGAAATAGTGCTTCATAGGGATGGATTGGAAGCCCGGCACAAAGTGTTCTTCGTCCGATTGGAGTAGGGCTTCGAGCGGACTGAAGCGATCCCAAAGCAAGCGAGCTTCGTCAGAGGTGAATCGCTCCGCGAATTTCGGTCCCCAGTTGAGTGTGATGGGATGTGTTCCCAGGAGGCGACGTTGGAGGTCTTCGGCGATGCCCTGAAGCGGGGGATCTTTGTGCAGCCGAATCGCAAGTGCCGCTTTGCATAGGAATACGGTTGACAGAATTCTGCCTTTTTCGGCTCGCACTGGGTGGAGGCGGTCCAGGGTGCTGAGATACGCGGTGCCATCTCTGGAGAGGACGGCTCTCAGCGCGGATTCAGTGTGCTGCTTCATTTGTTCGCTGCGGTCGTTCCAGCGCGCGGCGGAGAAATGTGGTCGGTAAACGAGAGATTGTCAATTGACGTGTGGGTCGAGAAGCCACCGTGAATGGTTCGCCGCATTTTGGGGCTGTAGTTGCTGCCCCAGTGGAGGATCGGGAGGATATAGACGACGCCGTCACCGGCTTCGAGATGGGTTTGTACGCCATTGGGCAGCGGGCGGCAGGGGTCTGCCAACAGTAGCTCGTTTTCTTCGGGGGTGTTCAGTCGTAGATGGCTACCCGGTATCACCCAGAGGACGCTGTCGTCGTAGAGCGGGATATTCCACTGGACGTAACGCGGGCCTCCTTCGAGGATGTCGTCGATATAGCCCTGGAGCGGTGCTGTGTCTATCGGATGGAGATCGCGGTGCCACTTTGCCGGGCCGTGATCTTTGACGGGATTGCACATCATCATCATTTCTGTGACGGCACCATCCGCTACATTGAGAAGCTCCGTGCTGACTCCGTGGATGTTCTCCTCGAGCCATACTTCGACCGCTGGCGCGGTCTCCTGGTCAATCTGATTGACGAGCGGTTGCCTTGAGAGTTGCAGGCGGGGCTGCGGCGCTGTTTCCCATACGCCTCCAGGTGGATCATTTTCTGCGCGATCGGCCTTCCAGTTTTCGCGCTGGCGGTCAACGAGTGTTTCGTACGCCTGACGCACGCGTTCGAGTTTGTCGCGTGGCACGGCTTCTTTGACAATGAGGTAGCCGGTTTCCAGAAATTCGTCGCGGTTGAGTTTCATGGCTGATTCCAATTGGGGTAAAGGAGTGTTAGCACAAATGAATCTTTGGTACAAGTGGGGTGGGTTGCCGGGGGTGGCAACGATTGGGAACCCCTTGACTTTCAAGAGTCCTTTGTCGTACTTTCAATTATTCCCAATATAGTAAATCTATCAAGGAGGAGCGAGATGTCTGCGCCATCTCTTCTTACTGAATTAGAAGAAAGTATCCGTCGTTTGTCTTTGGATGAGCAATTGCTGCTTATTGAACGGGTGAGCCACCGAATACGAAATGATATTTCTGGTAAAACTAATATAGATGCTCAATTGAGTAAAATGGCCGCTGATCCTGAAATCCAAAAGGAACTTCGGGAAATTGAGCATGAGTTCTCAGCGACAGAGCAAGATGGACTGGATGATTAATGGCTATTGAGCGTGGTGAAATATACTTCGTGAATCTCAACCCGGTGAAAGGGCGCGAGCAAGCGGGTCAACGTCCAGTATTGGTTCTATCCATAGATGCAATTAATCGTTTGCCTCTCGTAGTAACTGTTGTTGTAGGTACCAATGGTGCCAATATCACACGGGATTATCCTACAAATATTCGACTGCAGCCAGTAGAAACGGGTTTAGCTTTGGAAACTGTTTTCCTTGGGTTTCAGATTCGATCATTGGATTCAAAACGTTTTCCGGATCATGCAACAGGCCGAATTTCAGAAGCAACTTTAGAAAAAGTGGAAGCCGTTGTTCGGTATTGTCTCGGTCTGTAGGTGTCTTTCGGTTTTCGCTAAATATAGAAAAACTCACCGCTGGCCCAAATTTTTAGGCGAGGGCATTTTCTACCCGGTCCGGATAAGTATGAAATCTTCATCATCGTTCGGAGGTTCAAAGCGATTGATGAATTCTGTAAATGCCTGGTCGTTGATCCAAAGTGCGTCCTCGTCACTTTTCGAACGAGTTAGAATCCGCTTCCGAAGTACGTCAATTGGAGCGTCGAGAAAATAAAGTTTTGATTCCGCGCCTATGGCGGCAGCCGCTTGCCTGACATTTTCGCGATCTCTTTTGTACCAGAATCCCTTATCGAGTATGACATCTGTGCCGAGGGCGAGATTGCGCGTGGCGATGCGCCAGATCAGGTTGGAAACGCGGTTGAAAAGTGCTTCAAACTGTTCGGGCGATCTGCCATAGAGTTGAATCATCCACTCGTCATAGGTGTATCGCACGGCCTTATGCATCTCTTCAAGTTCCCGGGCAAAAGTGGTCTTACCCGAACCCGGTCGGCCACAGAGTAAGTGAACAGTTGCCATTGTATCTAATCGATACCTTTTTTTTAATTATCAGGCTTTTGCCCGATGTAGAGTATGTGTCTGGAAGAAGCTACGATGCTTTGTTCTGAACTGATTTCGAATAGGAGATCTAACCAGAGGTCTCTCTGCTTTCCTTTAAGCGTGTTATAGCTTTCGTCGTTTGCGGAGATAGCTGGCTCGACACCTGCAATTTTGTGGGTGCGAAATCCCACGCGCTCATGCAGGGGGGCGATTTCTTCCAGTCGAACAAAATAGCCCCGAAAGCCACCTTTTGGGGCATTGGTGGGGCGATGACCATGCCTTATATGTGACCAAACTGCTTCCTGATTCTCAATCCACGAAGGGTTGTCCTTGATGAGGTCCCCAAGAATACCAAATCTGGAAATCATTGCAGAAAAGATCACGCCCCCTGGTTTTAGACAGGCGTAGGCGGACCGCAGGGCTGCTGTTCGGTCGGTCTCAAGTAGCAGGTGATACAGAGGCCCCATAAGGAGAACAGCATCAAACTCGCCGCGCGGGATCCCTTTCAGTTGGCGTGCATCGCCAGTGCGGAAATCAATCTGACCAGAGATCCCAAGCTCTTCGGCTTTCGCCTTGCATCGAGTGACGTACTCGTCAGCGAGGTCAATAGCCGTGATCCGGTAGCCTCGCTTTGCCAGGGGAAAGGTGTAAGCTCCCGTGCCGAAACCAATTTCGAGGAGCCTGCCGCGAGGTGGGAGGTGTAGATTCAGATAGTGCCAGGTGATATCCGCTTCGAGTTGGTGGCGTTCCAACCTGTTTTCCTCAGCGTCCCAGGCAGCATTGTAAAATTCGCGTATGTCGGTCAGGTCGTCCATCATGTCAGAAGATTGCTCTATCTACCTGTGGCACTTTTCCTTACCTCGGCTCGTTAGGATATAAATCCCCTACATATTGATCATACCCGTTGAATAGCAGGGTCGGACGCATTTCGGGGTTCGAAGCATTGGTGGTGATGAACCGTTCCTGGGCTTGAGACCACCGGGGATGATCGACCTTGGGATTGACATTGGCAAAGAAGCCGTATTCTCTCGGAACGAGCGTATTCCAGAAGGTTCTCGGCTGCTCACGGACAAACTCAATGCTCACAAGCGATTTGATACTCTTAAAACCGTATTTCCAGGGTACGACCAGGCGAATGGGCGACCCGTGCTGGTTGGGCATTTCGTGACCGTAAATCCCCGTGGCGATAAAAGCGAGTTCATTTGCCGCTTCTTCCATCGTCAGCCCTTCGACATAGGGCCAAGGATAGTGGGGGGCGTTGAGCTGACCAGGAGCCTGATTTGGGTCCAGGAAGGTGGTCAGCTTGACGAATCTTGCCGTAGAAAGCGGTTGTACCAGGTCTATGAGGGCTTTCATCGGAAAACCGGTCCACGGTATCGCCATAGACCACGCCTCCACACACCGCAATCGGTAAAGCCGTTCCTCCAGCGGAATAGCGCGGACAAGGTCGCCAAAATCGTATGTCTTTTCCTGTGGAACCTCTCCCTTGATTACCACTGTCCAGGGGTCTGTCATGAAGTTTTCCGATAGGGGCTTTACCTGAGTTTTGCCGGTGCTGAATTCATAAAAATTATTGTACGATCCTGCTATTGACTCCTCGGTTAAAGGCCGGTCCAGTTCCTTGAATTCCTCATTGAGTCTGGCGGGATAAAGCGGCTGCGGCGGCTGTGGTGGTTGTGGCGGATCGGGCGGTTGCTGTGGCGGTTGTGGCGGTTGCTGGGGATCCTGAGGTTGCTGAGGTTGTTGCGGTTGCTGAGGCTCCTCAGTCGGCGTAGTGGGTGCTCTTTCAGCAGGGGTAAAAATCTTCTCATGTCCGCAGCCTGCTAACGCCCCCAGGGCACCTCCTGCGGCCACCATAAACTTTCGCCGGTTCATATAAACATCTTCTGGCGTTGCTTCTCTCTCGGGTATTTCCCAACCTCGTTTTGGCATATCAACCTCCTTGATCAGGTCCCGGCTTATCTTTTAAATGCGATTCCAAACAAAAACGTATTTCCCGCAGAGGTGTTGCAACCCGCTGCGATGCGAATCATATCCACACTCAGTTCCATCCAGTCGGTTAGACGATAAATCACTCCAGGAGAGAGTTTTAAGACACTCTGATCACCGATTAATTCAACCTCTCCAACCGGGTTGCACGTTCCAAAGGTGCGGATACCCGAAAGATACCCTTTGAACAGGAACCGGTCCACTGTAATTCCGACCTCCAGGGCATAAAACCATTCATTACTGATATTTCCTCCGCGGACCCGGTAGCCTACTTCTCCAGTCACATAAATCGGAGCGGGATAAAGAGATTGGCCCAGTAGCAGCCGAATATCTGCATCCATCTTTTTGGAACTCAGGGGAACCCGCGTATTGGGGTCTTCTTCGTACCACAGTGGAATTTTGCCCCCCACGGCAATTGATGCGACCACAGGCTTGTTGGCCAAAAGCCAGCGCAAACGCATTTCCATGTCGCCAAAACCCCACCGACGCTCCAGTGCCGTTCCCGTAATAACCTCATTGAGATCTCTCAGGGTGCGGGTATCCTTTAGCTGTTTGTAGGGGATGGACGATACGAGGGTGAGCCGGTCCAGC
>JAGWBW010000195.1:6397-8133 GCA_021295695.1 Candidatus Latescibacterota bacterium | reverse complement strand
GCACAGGCTTCCCCCATGCCCACAATGCCCGGTACATTGAGCGTGCCAGAGCGCATGCCTTTTTCATGGCCCCCGCCGTCTATTTGGCCGACGAGGCGAACGCGCGGGCGACTGCGCACATAGAGCGCGCCTGCGCCTTTGGGTCCGTAGAGTTTGTGGGCAGAGATGGAGAGGAGGTCGATGTGCATGGCTTCGACATCGAGCGGGTATTTGCCAATGGCCTGTGCTGCATCTGTGTGGAAATAGATGTTTTTTGCACGGCAAATCGCCCCGATTTCTTCTATTGCCTGGCAGGTGCCGATTTCGTTGTTGGCCGCCATGATGGAGACAAGCGCGGTGTTGTCTGTGATGGCGTTTGCAATATCTGATGGGTCGGTAATACCGTGTGAATCTACGGGCAAGATTGTGACCGAGACACCCTCGCGTTCCAGTGCGCGGCAAGAGTCGAGGACGGCGTGGTGTTCGGTGGCTTGCGTGATGATGTGCGCGTTTTTGGCTGCGGCTGCCACGCCTTTGATGGCGAGGTTGTCGGATTCTGTGGCACCACTGGTAAAGACGATGTCTTTGGGCTGTGCGTTGATGAGACTGGCTATTTGTTCTCGCGCCAGATCAACAGCATCTTCGGCATGCCACCCAAAGGTGTGTGTGCGGCTGGCGGCATTGCCAAAACGATCTTTGAGATAGGGCAACATCGCTTTGAGCACCCGTTCATCTACGGGCGTGGTGGCATTGTTGTCGAGATATATGGGCAGTTGAGTAGGCATAAAGAACGGTGCCCCTGTGCCTGCCCGTTGGGTGGCTGGGCAGGGTTCGTCTATTCGTTGATTCGTCTATTCGCGCTTTTCTGAATATACCCGATTTTGCATTGACGTCAATTACTCAAATAAGGCGCTGGCAAAATTTTCGGGGTCGAAGTCGTCCAGGTCCTCAACGCCTTCTCCCAGGCCAACATAGCGCACGGGCAGGTCGAGTTCGTCGGCAATGGCGATGACGACACCTCCTTTGGCTGTGCCGTCGAGTTTTGCCAGAACAAGGCCCGTGAGTTCGACTGTGCTGTGAAATTGTTTTGCTTGTATGACGGCGTTTTGTCCGGTGGTTGCATCGAGTACGAGCAGGGTTTCGTGGGGGGCGCCAGGCATGGCTTTGGCGACGACGCGGCGGATTTTTTTGACTTCTTCCATGAGGTTGACTTTGGTGTGCAGGCGGCCCGCTGTGTCGATGAGTACGACGTCGATGTCGCGTGCTCTGGCTGCCTGAATGGCGTCGAATGCCACGGATGCTGCGTCTGCACCCGGTTGGTGTTGCACGATCTCAGATCCCGTACGGTCGGCCCAGATGCCGAGTTGGTCAATGGCTGCTGCCCGAAATGTGTCTCCTGCAGCAAAGAGTACTTTTTTGCCTTCGCGGCTGAGTTTGTGGGCCATTTTGCCAATGGTGGTGGTTTTCCCCACGCCGTTGACGCCTACGACGAGGATGATGTGGGGTTTGGTTGTTATTGCGACAGATGGTGCGGTATCTGAAGGCAGGAGGATTTTGCGGATTTCTTTTTCGAGAAATTCCTGAACTGCGGTTTCCGGGTTTTCAACGGGTTCGCCGGTTTCGAAGCGTTCGCGCAGTTGGTCAATTATGCGGAGGGTGGGATCTACGCCAATGTCGGCTTCAATGAGAATTTCTTCAATTTCTTCAAGGGTTTCTTCGTCGATTACAGGGCGCCGCCGAATGACTTCGCGGATTTT
>JAGWBW010000195.1:5569-6111 GCA_021295695.1 Candidatus Latescibacterota bacterium | reverse complement strand
TTGTGGCGACGGGATATGCAGAGGATGTTATGAAAGATAATGGTATTGTTGAGAGAGAGGTTGTGGAGGCCCAAAAAATTTGGGGCGAAGCAATTGTCGCTATCGGTGAAGCATATACGCAAAAAAAGGACTATAAGGCACTGGCCGAAGAGATCGTCGATACGTTATATGGTTATGATGAAGGCGCGGTTCTGTTTAAGCCTACGAAGGCGTCAGAAAAACCATTTCGTTTAACAAAAGAAGAGGCTATATCTTATTTTGTGACTGGTATTGTACCTGAAGATCGCGGTTTTGCTATCCAGCCGTGGCGCAAAGTCCGATTTGAGAACGCTGAAATTATCATTGATAACGACTCGGCCATCGCAATGGGAAATTATTATTTTACAGATGCGAATACCGGAAAAGAAGCCAAAGTGGAGTTCACATTTGGCTATTTTAAGGACGAGAATGGCAAGTTGCGTATCAATATGCATCATTCGTCATTTCCGTATAGACCGATGCCCTGATTTTGATTGATGACAAAATCATTGGATGTGCGAAAG
>JAGWBW010000195.1:5151-5524 GCA_021295695.1 Candidatus Latescibacterota bacterium | reverse complement strand
TTTACAGAAACTGAATAACAACAGCAAAAGCCAATAGGGCAACTATCGTTGTGGGGACATACCACTTTATCAAATCATCAATCCGGGTATTGAGCCGCGCTTCGAGGTTTTCTTGCCCTTGCTTGAGGTCTTTTAAGTCCTGTTTCACATCTGAAAGCTGTTCTTTGATAAATTCCAGGTTCGTCTCAAGGGTTGTTATTCGTTGGCTCTGTCCAGTGTTGTTATTTGTGATGTCAGCGTCCATTGCCATGTCTCCTTTTAGATGATCCTTTTCAACAGTTGCGCTGTTATTTGTGGTGTCCGCGCTCATGGCCATATCTCCTTTAGATAAATGATTGCGTAACTGAACAGAATATAAGAAAAATTTAATTTT
>JAGWBW010000195.1:4754-5125 GCA_021295695.1 Candidatus Latescibacterota bacterium | reverse complement strand
GCCATGTCCCAGAAGGGACCGGGGAGCGTGCCCATTGCGACGACGAGGATGATGGTCGCCATTGCGGTGACGGCGATGAGGGGCGTGGGTTTGATGGTGTTCTGAGTGGTGGGCTCTGCCCAGTAGAGTTGGCGGATGATGAGGAGATAATAATAGAGGGCGACCGCGGCGTTGATGGCTGCGATGAGGACGAGATAGAATTGACCGCGTTGGAGGGCGGCAGAGAAGAGGAACCATTTGCCGACGAAGCCCACAGTGGGGGGGAGGCCAATGAGTCCAAACAGGCCGATGAGCAAGGTGAAGGAGAGGAATGGCGCGCGTTTGTAAAGGCCAGATACGGAGTCGATGGTGATGCGGTCTTCGCTGCGACC